>JAWWPL010000016.1:0-12200 GCA_033850605.1 Blastocatellia bacterium
GCTGTCCTGAAACACCAGGTTCTGGTTATCGGTTTGAATCGTAAACGCCGTGATCACGCGTTCGTCCGACTGCCGGAAAAAATCGACTCGCACGTCAAAGCTCAACGGATTATCTTCAATGACCGGCGTATTCACGGCCGAAGCCAGGTCGTTGTATTTGATCGCGGGGGGCCGGCTTAAATCCGCCAGCACTTGCAGGCGATTAAATGGACTGTCCGCTTCACGGGTGTAATTCGGATTGCCGATGCCGCCGAGGTTCCCGATGCGCTGTCCCTTATCAGACAGTCCCATCTCCTCTGCCATGGTCAGTCCGGCTCCGGGAACGTGCAGCAGAGCATCCTTCTCGTCGGGGTTGCGCGCAATGCGGTACTCGCCGCTGCCAGTCGGATCAACGAACTCGATCTCGATGCCTGAACCTACCCCGGCCAGGTAACGATAGAACCAGCGCTCGAACGGATAGGTCGAAGTCGATCCGCCGCCTTCGTAAGACTCCCGGTTATAGGAACCGCCGGACGGATGACTCTCGATCTCGTCTGGTTTGCCCCAGGTAATATAAATGCGGCCACGATCAGTCTTCCAGCCCGGGATGCCGGAGGCGTAATGCTCGTTGGCATAGGCGATTCGCTCGTAGTACTCCTCGCGAAACTCGTTCTCATCCGTGTCCGGATCGGGATCGCGGCGGCGCCAGAATTCTTCAATGAAGCGCTCGCGCTCATCGTCGGTTTCGAGTTTCTTGAACGCTTTTCGCTCTTCGTCGGTGATGATGTAGGCGACGTCTTTATCCAACCAGTCCTTGTAAGCCTTTTTGAGTTCCGGCTTTACATTGCGCGCCTTTTCCGACGGATCCTGGCCCTGATCCTTACCCTTCTTCTGCGCCAGGCCTGACGGCACGGCGAAACCAAGGGCCAATAAAGCGAGGGCCAGGCGGCCGATTCTGCGATGTAACATAGCGAATTACTCCTAACAACTGCTTCCGGAAAGTTTCTGCGTCGCGCTAGTCTGGTTTGAATAGGTACGCGGACTCGAATTGAGTATGAATTCTAAGTTTGGCTCGAACCAGAGTCAAGATGAGCTGAAACCCGCCTCAGTTGCCTTGAAGACGGGAAGCCAACCACTTAGACACGTGAGCTCACCACAAAGACACTAAGATCACAAAGCCTAAAGAGAAAAGGGGTGGCGACCTCTGAGTAGGTCCTCCCCGGCATCGGCCGTCGAATATCGCCTTTGGTGCTGACTGCTGTCTTCGTCCCTTTGTGTCTTAGTGGTTAATTAAGCTGGTTAACCTCAAGTCTTGCTTCGCTCCCGGCCACAAATCCAGGCCACCACGATCGAAATCGCGTAAAGCACGAACATCGGTGCGGCAAACAGCAACATGTTCGGTACATCGTTGGTTGGGGACAGGACCGCGGCAACTATGAGGATAATCACTACCGCCATTCGCCAGACTCGCAGCATCCAGCCGGCGGTGACCAGGCCGATCCGCGCCAGCACGTAAGTAATGGCCGGCATTTGGGCCACCAGCCCCATCCCCAGCATCAATAGAATTATGAAATCAAAGTAGTCGTCCGCTTTCAGCAGCAAACGAAAATCCTGACCCAGGCCCAGAAGGTATTTCGCCGCCGGTGGAAAGATCAGGTAGTAGGCAGTAGCCACACCCAGCACAAAGAAAATGCTGGACAGACTAACAAAAGGAGTCACGTATTTTCGCTCGTGCGGGTAAAGCCCAGGCGAGACGAAGGCCCAGATTTGCCATAGGAGGAACGGCACGGACAGCCCAATGGCCGCGTACAAAGATACCTTTACATAAAGGGCAAACGGCTCCAGGGCGGTTGTCACTATCAACTTGTCATTAACGTCGGGCAGTTTTTCATAACCACTGCGCAGGTCGGCCAGCAGCTTAACGTCCTTCGGCAAGACTTCATTCCCCGCCAGCAACGCTTCGTCGGTATAAAGGCCCACATTTCCCTGACTGTCCTTATCAACTCGGGCCATGACTGAGGCGCCGGCTGGAATCGACGCAGTGCCCAGCTTTGTCGGATCCGGAAAAACAAAGCGAATTTTATCGTTTGGATTCAGCGAGCTGAGCGGAACTATCGTGACCTGGCCGTTAAGTCCGGCGATCGTCACGCTGCGGTGCTGTTGCGCGTCGGCCAAAGCGCGCTGGACGGGCCGCGCCAGAAAATTGTAGATGCGATCAGAAACAAACCAGCACAGCATCGCTGCGACGAATACAAAAATAATCGATCTGATAAGCCGCTTGCGCAGTTCGTCCAGATGTTCGAGGAACGACATCTGGCCGCCGAGATCTTCCTCGCCGGATTCATTCTCTTCGTCTGAGTTTCTTAGCTGAAAGCGGGGCATTGAGTGGCACGGACTTGAAGGGTTTTTCTCCCTCTCCCTTTGGGAGAGGGCCGGGGGAGAGGGCTTGTCTGGGTCAAGCTACGTACCCTCCCCTAACCCCTCCCAAAGGGAGGGGAAGAAACTCTACAGGTTTCAACTAAAGTTGACCAGACCCTCCTCAGTCTGTGTTTCAGGGATCATAGCCAGTCCTGTTTGCTGGGCGATTGGTCAGCCGGTGCAGTTTCCGTCATAGTTTTTGGTTCTCGCGGTTGCACCAGCGAGGGGTCAACGGCGGTAACGGACGGGGTGATTATTGAAGTGCTCGGCGCCGCCGAATTCGAATCGAGCGCCGCCGCTTCACGCGCGGCCCGAATCCGTTCGCTGGCTTTATCGAGAATCGCATTTGGACTCGGCCACTCTGTTACTTTGTCCTGGTCCTCCAGGTTCACCTCGCGCTCCCAGGTGCGCTTGAAATCCTCGGAAGCGCGGCGGAATTCATGCAGGCTTTTGCCAAGCTGGCGGCTGAGCTGAGGTAGACGGCGGGGCCCAAAGAAAATCAGGGCCGCCGCCAGAATTAGCAGCAGCTCGGAATTGCCCACGGAATCCAGAATCAGAAGGTACACCTAACTTGCCTTTCGACAGTTTTGATACGGCTTTGGCCGAAACCAGATTGTAGCGCGGTCGGCGACCATAGGTACAGAACCCCGAGCGAACAGTCATTCTACTGAAAGGGAATCCGCGCTGCGACCTGGGATCCCATTTTTGAGAGACGGCCCTGCCCAGCAAAAGCGATCCACGAAATCCCACTAAGCGGAATTCGCTTTCGGTGGGGACGCTTCGTGCGATTCTGTGGATCGTTCTGGTTCAAGGTTAGGAAAGCACAAAATCAAATCAGGAAAAACTCGTGACCTCCGTTCTTGACAGTGCCAAAGCGCTCACGCAATCTGATAGCGATCCGTCCGCTTAGAGAGGACACTGATGCGAGTCGTTTCCCTATTACCCTCGACCACTGAAATTGTCTGCGCGCTAGGCCTGGACGACGCCCTGGTCGGCATAACTCACGAATGCGACTATCCCGCTTCAGTGCTCGACAAACCCCGGCTGACCGCCAGCCGCATCTCTCAGGAAACGATGTCGAGTAAGGAGATCGATCACGCAGTGCGATCGCAGCTCGACGGTCATGGTTCGATTTACGACCTCGACGAAGTCAGACTGCGCGCGTTGAATCCGGATTTGATCCTGACCCAGGAACTCTGCGACGTCTGCGCGGTCAGCTACCGGACGGTCGAACGGGCCGCGCGCATGTTCGAAACTGACGTCCGCGTCGTTTCGCTCGAGCCAAACACTATCGGCGACATCTTTGAAAACATACGTCTGGTTGGTGAACTCACCGCTCGCAAAAGCGAGGCCGCCAAACTGATTGATGATCTGACGCGCCGGCTTGATCGCATCAGGGAACTGACTGCGCGGATCGATCGACGGCCGCGGACCCTGATGCTCGAATGGCTGGAACCTGCATTCGCGCCGGGACATTGGGTTCCCGAACAAGTTGCGATTGCCGGTGGCGACTCGGGCTTTGGCCAGGCAGGTCGACCCAGTACCACGACTAGCGCGGAAGAGATTCGCGCTTACGCTCCGGAAGTCGTCGTGTTGATACCGTGCGGCTATTACAAAGAAGATATTTTGCGGCAGTTGCCTAAGGCCAATTTGCCGGCAGGCTGGGAAGATTTGCCCGCGGTAAGAAACGGTGAAGTCTGGGCCACGGACGCAACTTCGTATTTTAGTCGTCCCGGTCCACGTGTCGTTGATGGCGTCGAGATACTCGCGCGCATTCTGCATCCGGAGATTTTCGGCGCGCCGGACGATGAACAAGCCGTGCGAGTGCGGTAGTCCAGCAGAGCTGCATTCAAATGCAATCGGAATCTTCGGCGTCGTTAGGCGCGTAATGTTCCGACCGAAGTAGCGCAGACTGCCAGTCTGCGCAAGCTGGCAGCTTGCGCTACACCAATAGGGGACAACATTTCGCTACTTGTAGGAGCTTATTTCCGGCCGAAGTAGCGCAGACTGCCAGTCTGCGCAAGCTGGCAGCTTGCGCTACATAATCTCATGAAGTTGCTTCAACCAAACTCGCTCGAAGCCTTTGCCCAGACGGCTGAAGCCGTGGCCGTCACCACTAAGAAACTCGAAAAAGCCGCCCTGCTCGGCGAATTCTTTCAGCATCTCGACGACGATGATCTCGCCCGCGCCGCGCGTTACTTTGCCGGCCAGCAGTTCGCGCTAAACGACGCTCGCACGACGAACGTCGGCGGCAGCATTCTCGGTGAGGCGCTATGCGCTGCTACTGGCTCCAGCCCCGAGAGTTTGGGTCCGCGTTATGCGCGCTGGGGTGATGGCGGTGATGTCGCGTTCGAAGTTTTCTGTGAAGCCAGGCCCGGCAACGCGCCCAGTCTCTCGCTGGCGGCGACGGAAGACCTGCTGGCTCGTCTCAGTGCTACTCGCGGCAAGAAAGCTAAGACTTTGCTCCTTACCGCGGCGCTATCGCGCGCGACTCCGTTGGAAGCAAAGTATCTGGTCAAATTGCTGTCGGGAGATTTGCGCATCGGTTTGCGCGAGGGTCTGGTCGAAGACGCCATCGCCCGTGCCTTCAAGCAACCGCTGGCTGAGGTCTCGCTCGCCAACATGTTGCGCGGCGATATCGGCGAAGCAGCCGTACGAGCGCGTGCCGGCGACCTGCAAAATGTCGAGATGCGTTTGTTTCATCCTTTGAAATCGATGCTCGCAACACCGGCCTCGGATCTTGCTGACATTGCCCGCAGCATGCCTGCTGAATTCTTTGTCGAAGACAAGTTTGACGGCATTCGCGCGCAGGCCCACGTACAAGGAGAACACGTCGCCATATTCTCGCGAACACTAGATGAGATCTCCAGCAGGTTTCCCGAATTACAGGCGCCGCTGGCCGCACTTCCCACCGATGTGATTCTCGACGGAGAGATCATTACCGCGCGCGGCGCTGAGATTTTGCCGTTCAGCGACCTGCAGAAAAGACTGGGCCGTAAGACTATCAGTGAGGAGTTGCTGGCCAGCACGCCCGCGGTATTTGTGGCGTGGGACATTTTGTATGCGACGGGTCGGGTGCTGATAAACGAACCCCTGACGACTCGGCGGGCCAGACTGGAAGAACTAATAAAGAGTGGCCCAGGGTACAGAACTTCGACGAGTCGGGGCAGCGGGCGGTTAAACCTGGGAACACTCCGGCTATCCGAAGCCAGAAGATTTTCTGATGCAGCCGAGCTCGACGATGAATTCACGGCGGCCCGAGATCGCGGCAATGAAGGCTTGATGATCAAGGACCCGGCGTCGTTTTATAAACCGGGCCGCCGCGGGCGCGAATGGCTCAAGCTGAAACGCGCGCTGGCCACCCTTGACGTCGTCGTTACGGCCGTCGAGCTGGGTCATGGCAAACGGCGCAAGGTACTTTCGGATTACACCTTCGCGGTGCGGCGATCGGAAACCGATGGCGAACTGCTGAACATCGGCAAAGCTTATTCGGGCCTGACCGATGTCGAAATCTCTGAGATGACCGAGTGGTTTCGCGCACATACTCTCCAGGAGTTCGCACACGGCCGGGTGCGTCTGGTGGAGCCTCTAATCGTCATCGAGGTAACTTTCGACCGGGTTCAGCCATCAAAGCGGCACAAAGGTGGATTCGCACTACGCTTTCCGCGCATCGTACGCCTGCGGCCGGACAAGGCAGTTGCCGAGATTGACACGCTGGACGCGGTGCGAAAACTGGCTGGGACGTAACTATTGGAGCTCGGGCATCCTGCCCGTATTGAGAGACGCAGCGCGAAAGCATTTTGCTTATCGGGTGGATGAGGTCAGTACCGAGAGCGGTAGCGACCGGGTAATCGTCTCGACGATCTCGACGGTCGCATGGATTGCGACCCGGTCGCTACCGCTCTCGGTACTGACCTCATCGCGGGACTGGCGCGCGAGGTTAATCGAGTCCGAATGAAAGCACAAAACCAAACGGAAACCCGGGTAGTGGGTACAGTTTGCCTCCCTCTCACTTTGGGAGAGGGCCGGGGTGAGGGCTTAGTACAGCAGACACGGAATAATTCAGGGCTTTAGCCCGTTTTCGAGACGAGCCACCAGTCATTTCTTGAACGCTGTTGATGCTGGCGAAGAATTCCTAAACTGATTGCGGGCTGAAGCCCGCAGCAACGTTGTGGTTGCAGTTTGCGCCCCGGCCCTCACCCCAACCCTCTCCCACAGGGAGAGGGAGTCAAACTGTACCACCACCGAAACCCGGGATAGTTTTGTCATAAGGACGTGATCACATATGATCGGCAAATCAGACCTTAGGGAAAGGAGCGTGCTCGGCACGCTCCAGCGGACGAGACGTCCGTGCTCCCAGCAGAAAGAAGCCTTCATGAAAATAAAGAGAGCCTATACGATAATCCTGATTTGCCTTGTCACACTCGGCTTCGCAGTTGCACAGTCACCGCGTCGTGGCACGACCGCGCGCCCGGCGGCCACTAAGCCGTCGCCTAATACTGCGAAAGCGACCGGCGCGAATGCTCAGCCTTCGCCGTCTCAACCTGCCGAAGTAACGCCCGCCACTGTCGCCGTGGTTAACGACGTGACGATTTCGGCGAGCGATATCGAAGATCAGGTGGGCGCCATTATCCTCCGAGATCCTGACCCCTACTTACGTGCCTTCTACGCCGATCGCGAGAAAGAGATAAAGGACTCTCGCCAGCGCGCGGTGGAAGCACGCGTCAGCTCTCTTTTAATTGCCGCCGAAGCAAAGAAGCGCGGCAAATCTCGGGATGAGATAATCGAAGCAGAAATAACCTCGCGCATCGCTAACCCGACCGATTCAGAGATCCAGGCCGCCTATGACGCCAATCGCGATCAGATCGGCAGTGCCAACCTCGAATCAGTACGCGCAGAGTTGATTAACTTCATTCGTAACGAGCGCAGTCAGGAGTTGTATGCGGCCCTGATCAGACGTCTGAAAATGACCAACGCCGTCAGCAAGAACGCTGATGTTAATGCGCCAAACCTGGCTGCTGGAACGGTCCTGACCGCGGTCAACGGCGAGCCCCTGCGCGTCGATACAATCAACGAACGCACCAGGGCCTATGTCTACAAACTCGAAATGCGAATCTATGCAAAGCGCAAGGAGATACTGGATCGCCGCATCAACGATCTCCTGATCGTAGCTGAAGCCAACAAAAGAAAAGTGGGCCCGGAAGACATCGTGCGCACCGAAATTAGCGACAAGATAACCCCGCCGACGGAAGATCAGATCACCAAGCTGTACGAAGCGAACAAGGCCAACATCAAAACGGATCTCGCCGGGGCGCGCGCCGCGATTGTCAGCTACCTACAACAGCAGCAGCAGGAGAAACTCGAAGCGGCACTGGCGGAAAAGCTGCGGGCCGGAGCCAGGGTTCAGGTGCTCTTAAAAGAGCCGGACGCGCCATCTCTGAATGTGGGAATCGCCGGCGGCGCAACTCGCGGCGACACTAACGCCGCGGTTACGATTGTCGAATTTACCGACTTTCAGTGTTCAGCCTGCGGCGCGATGTATCCGCTTGTCGAAGACGCGCTGAAGTCCTACGGCAACCGCGTGCGTTTCGTGATTCGCAACTTTCCTTTGACGAGCGTTCACCCGAATGCCTTCCGCGCCGCGCGGGCGGCCGAAGCCGCAAAGGCCCAGGGCAAATTCTGGGAATATATCGACTTCCTGTTCAAGAACCAGACGGCGCTCGATGCAGAGTCACTGAAGAAGTACGCGACCCAGTCTGGATTGGATCGAAAACGATTCGACGACGAGCTCGAGGCGGGCAAATATGACAGCGTGATTAGCCGTGACATGGAAGACGGCGAAACGTACGGCATCGAAGCCACGCCAACGTTCTTCATAAACGGTATTGTGCTCACCGAATATTCTGCCGATGGCCTGCGCCGCGCGATCGACAAGGCATTTGCGCGAGCCGGTAAACGTACGCCATAGAGTATCGTATGGAACCACTTGCGGCGTACTTCTGCTAGATCAATCTGGTGCCTATGGCAGAGTAGTCTGATCTCATGGTTTACCGACTTCTACTACTAATAGTTGTGGCGTTCGGCAGCTTCTCATTTCAGGCTTCCGGCCAGGCGCAAAAGCCTACGCCCTCACCCACTCCTGACGACGTTATTCGCGTCAATACCGAATTGGTCCAGACTGGTGTAATGGTTTTTGATAAGCAGGGCCATTTCGTTGAAGGTCTGCGGCGCGAACAATTTGAGCTGACCGTAGATGGTAAGCCACAACCAATCGCTTTCTTTGAACAGGTCAAAGCCGGCACTTTCAAAGAGCGGGCGCAACTGGCGTCAATCGGTAATCCCGCTGCGGCGGAAAAGGCAACTGCCATCAATGACATTCGCGGACGCACCATTGTTTTTTTCATCGATGATTTGCACCTTTCCCTGGATAGCCTCGGGCGCACTCGCAAAACCCTGGCCCACTTCATCGACGAGGAGATGAACGAGAACGATCGCGTCGCTATCGCTTCCACCACCGGGGATATCGGTTTCTTACAGCAATTCACTGATAACAAATCAGTCTTGCGTGCCGCGGCCGGACGTCTGATTCAGCATCCATACAACGTCCGCGATATGACCGATGTGACCACGCCAATGACTGAGTACATGGCGCTCACTATTGAACGTAAGGATGATCCGGGAGTTCTTGAGTTTTATATTGATGAATGTTTGCGGGCGGCTTATCCGCTCAAATACCGGCGCGCTTCGTGCGAGTTACAAGTAAAAAGCCGGGCGCGCCTGATTCTGTTACAGGCCGCGTCGGTGACTCTAAACACTTACGCAGCACTTGAAAGCTTGATGCGTTCCTCGGCGCAGATGTCTGGACGCAAGCTCGTGTTTTTTATCTCTGACGGGTTCTTATTGGATACCGGGCCACGGAACGCCGACCCACGCGGCAAACTAAAAGAGATTACGGATGCTGCGCTGCGAGGGGGCGTGGTGATTTATACGATCGATGCCAAGGGTCTGTTTTCGGGCCAACTCGATGCCACGAATAATGTGCCGTTTGATAAGCAGAACCGCATGGAAAGCGCAATTCTACGAGAGGGTCCGGCCTCACAGGACGCGCTCAACGCCCTCGCCGGGGATACGGGCGGCCGGGCTTTGCGCAACCAGAACTATTTTGACAAGTGGGTTAATAAGGTTCTCGACGAGACTTCAAACTACTATCTGCTCGCATGGCGCCCTAACAAAGAAGAAGAGGCCGTCACCAACTTCAAGAACATTACGGCGCGCGTTATCGACCATCCGGAGTTCACGGTACGTTTGCCCAAGGGCTTCCTCAGGACAAACCCCGTTTCGGATCCGAAGCCAACAGCTACAGTTCAAGTACCGGCACAACCTCATCAGGAATTGCAGCAAGCCCTGACCACGCTTTATCCCAAACACGAAACTCCGCTTTCCCTGTCAGCGGTTTTTTTGGACACGCCGGACCATGGTCCGGTCCTGACAGCTTCAGTACGGATCGCAAATGATGCGCTGGCTTACGAGGGAGTAGAAGGCAAACAAGTCGCCGCTGTTGATGTAGTCGGCGTAATCGTAAACGATAGAGGCAAACCGTCGGGCACTTTTCAGACTCGCCTGAAAATCAATGCGACAGGTTCAACCGGCACAGGTGAAGATAACACTGCCACGATCTATAACTATCGAGTGCCGATCACACCCGGTCTCTATCAAGTGCGGATTGCGACCCGCGATAGCAAGAGTGCGCAGGTTGGCAGCGCTCAACAGTGGATTGAGATACCAGACCTCTCGCTACATCGTCTGAGCTTGAGCAGCCTGCTCCTGGGTTTACAGAATGTGGGAGGAACGAAGGACGGTGCGGCTGGGGTTCCCCAAGTACAGTTCAGCACCGATCATCGTTTCGCTCGCAACTCGCATCTTCGCTTCATTACCTTCATCTACAATGCAGCCCTGAGCCAGGATGGGAAATCGCGGCCGAATATCTGGCTCCAAGCCAGGCTTTTGCGGGGCGGTCAAATTGTCAAAATTACGCCGATGAAAAGCGTGCCTGTCGAGTCGCCGGATTTCTTACGAATACCCTTCGGTGGCGAGATCACCCTCGACTCGATCCCTTCAGGGCAATACATCCTTGAGATAACCGTGGATGATCAGATTGCTAAAACGAGTGTTTCACAACAGACGAAAATAACGGTTGAGTGAGGCGAGGAAACGCTCGATAATGAACCTCCGAGGCAACGGTTAAGCTTGCAAGGAAAACTAAGTTCGACGACGAGACTTACCCGCTCGCTACCCGACTCGTCGGAGTTCCGTACCAATGCTACGATTCATTTTCATCACACGCCGCACTTTTCAATTGTTGCTGGTAGCTGCCTGTGCCTTGTCTTTTCAAATATCAGGTCAATCGCAAAGCCCGTCCCAGCCACGACCCGATGATGTCGTACGAGTTAAGACAGAGCTGGTACAAACCGATGTCACGGTTGTGGATAAGCAGGGACGCTTTGTTGGCGGGTTGAAGCCCGAGCAGTTTGAGTTGCGAGTTGACGGCCGATCACAACCTCTCGCGTTCTTCGAACAAGTCGCGGCGGGCAGCTCAGAGGAAGAAAAACAGTTAGCTGCTGCGCGTACTGCACATAAAGATTCTGTTGCCTTGCCGGACAGTAAGGCGAACGCGGGCTCTGACCGTGGGCGTCTGATTTTCTTTTTCGTCGATGATGTCCATTTAGCGGGTGATAGCATGACCCGCGCGCGTGCGGTCGTGTCTCACTTTGTCGAAGACAAGATGACCTCGGAAGATCGGGTGGCGCTGGTGTCGACCAGCGGCCAGATAGGATTTCTACAACAGCTAACTGATAACAAGGCCGTGTTGCGCGAGGCGATCGCTCGGCTCAGCTACAAGTACAACCCGGAGACTACCGCCAGCGGGGTTTCGATCAGTGAGGTCGACGCTAATTTGATTGCCAGCCGGGGCCAACGCGGTTTGTTTGCGTATCTCGTCGAGGCGACGATGAAAGAAATGCAGATGGGCGCCATGAGCGCCGCGGCCCTCGTGAAGAATCGTGTTCGCCAGATCAACGCTCAATCAAAGCTGGTTGAGATCCAAACCCTGTCTCGACTTGAAAGTTTGATCCATTCGACCGCACCACTGCCCGGCCGCAAGGTTGTTTTTTTTATTTCAGATGGCTTTGTTATGGACAACAAAAGGTCGAGCGGGCGTGACGTCATGCAAAACCTGGCCAACGAAGCGGCGCGCGTTGGGGCCGTGATCTATTCGCTCGACACCAGAGGAAATTTTTTCGGGGCGAGTGTGGACGCATCCCGCAATGACTATCCCGACTTTGGCTCGAGAACGGCCGGTCGAAGTCTGGCCGAAAGCAAGACCCCACAGGAACCGCTGGAAACACTTGCTGACGAGACTGGTGGTCGTTCTGATCTGAATTCCAATGTTCTGGATGAGGCTGTGTCGGAGGCTTTACGCGAAAGCTCCGCTTACTACCTCCTGGCGTGGAAACCTGACACCGAGAGTCAAAAGGCAGGAACATCGCGCATCGAGGTGGCGATCAAGGATCGTCCGAATTTTCGAGTCCGGATGCGGCGACACTCCTTTGATTTCAAACCTAATCAAACGACTGCGGCTTCTAAGCCGAATGTTGCGGCGTCCTCAAACACCTCGCCGGAGGATGAGTTGCGCGCGGCTCTTGGTGCTCTTTATCCCCATCGCGACGTGCCCGTTATTTTGTCTACTGGATATTTGCATACACCGGACAAAGCCCCGGTATTAAGCATTGCCATGCAGATTGATG
>JAWWPL010000022.1:0-17578 GCA_033850605.1 Blastocatellia bacterium
TTCATAGCTAACTCGAATATAGTTCCGATTTACTAACTATAGATGCATCCTGAGGCTTTCCAGGATGCAAACTCCTTACACTTTTGGGAGATTTTGCACAATACCAGCCCAGAGAGGGGGCAACAGATAGGCTAAACTGACTCGACGAAACCCGATACTATAACACGAGTTTGCGGCTATTCCTAGAAAATTCTTGAATGACCCACCCGATTCAAAAAGCCTGCCTGATTCTGAAGCCTCAGCCTACAACGCCCAGTTACTATGGTCAGTGCGTTAACACACAGAGAGCGAGAATTAATTTTTGGTTGGCGCGGGTCCGCGCGCCGGGGGCTATGGGGGGAAACCAGGTTTGAACCCAGTTTGCTTGAGTGCCTGGTCCAGAACACACAAGAAAAGTCAGGAAAAAGAGAAGCGCCGACGATGCCTCCGAGATGGAGACACTACGCCGACGCCTAATACTTCCGTGAAGGAGATTCAGAAAGTAGTTGTTTGACTACTTTTTCGGAAGGACAGAGTCCTTCATCGCCTTCCCGACACGAAACTTTAGCGTGGTTTTTGCTGGGATTTGGATAGTTTCGCCCGTTGCGGGGTTTCGGCCTTCGCGCGCCTTCCGCTCTGAACGAACCAATTTTCCAAAGCCCGGCAACACGAACTCGCCGTTCGATTTTACTTCGGAAGTTGCCAGGTTCCCGAGATCCTCGAAAAGTTGCTTTACCTGGGCTCGCTTCATTCCCGTCCGTTCCGCGAAGTAATTGATAACGTCGGACTGAGTCATGCGTTTCTTGCCTGCTGCCGTGCTGGTCGCCATGTGTGGTGTACCACCTCCAAAAAAGTCAACAAAATGAGAAAACTGTCGCAGGCAGATATACCACAGACAACTCATAAAGTCTGCTTAAATCCGCACTTTTTCGGCCATTTTGGCAAAAAACTTTTGCGAGCCGCGAGTCGGAACCCAGAAATACCCTCAGACGCTGCTTCGGACACCCCTTAATTTCGCCGCCCGGAGGCGCACCAGAAACTCCAAAGTGCCAAATTCTTCATTTCGGAGGGGGATCTGAAGATCCAACTAAACGGACCTTAGTTGGAGCAAGGAACAGACGTTAAGAACGTTGAATTTGTCGGGAAAGGCTTATTAGACGGAAAACTCGAAACAAAAGGTGGGAAGGCCTTCGGATCTTTTGGTCGGGGCGAGAGGATTCGAACCTCCGACCTCTCGGTCCCAAACCGAGCGCACTACCAGGCTGTGCTACGCCCCGGACTTACATACCAGTTTTGGAATGGTCTCTTTGAAGCAGACCCGCCATTCTAGCCACCGCCCGAAGCAATGGTCAAGGTGCGTAGGAATTCCCGGGCACCTAACAAGGCGTGGGCGCGGTGACTGATCTCGTTCTTGATCTCTGTTTTCAGCTCTGCGAAGGTCTTGTCATAGCCATTCGGAATGAAAATCGGATCGTAACCAAACCCTTTCGACCCCCGGGGCGCGAAATCGATACGTCCATTGCATTCACCGATTGAGACGTCCAGGATCCGGCCGCCGCCATCGGCAATCGCAACGGCCGAGACAAATCGCGCGGATCGTTTCATCGCCGGATTAATTGATAGCTCCAAAAGTAACTTCTCGATTCGCTCAGCGTCAGAAGCGGACTCTCCGGCATAACGTGCAGACAAAACGCCTGGAGCGCCACCGAGAGCGTCGACTTCCAGACCCGAATCATCCGCCAACGCCAGGCATCCAGTCTGCATTGCATAGCCGACAGCTTTTAGAGACGCATTTTCAATGAAAGTCTTACCGGTCTCGGGTACTTGGTCAATATCAGGAAAGTCGGTAAGGCCGTAAAGCTGGAAGGGCAGGTCAGCCAACATTTCTCGCAGCTCGCGGAGTTTTCCCTGGTTTTGGGTGGCCACCACCAGAGACCGAGCGGTAATCATTTGGAGGTCTCCGGAGTTAGCGTGACGAGAAGAGATCCAACCAGGCCGAAAGAAGATCGTGAAGTCCATTCAAGTGCGGCATCCTTAAGGATCACGACACTGACCGCGAACGGCAAGGAGTGCGACGCCCCGTCAATCGCCGTGGCGCTGGAAGAAAACGCGGACCGTTCATGCTCAGAGAAGAGCTCGACAAACGAGATGGACGCGTGCTGATCGCTGCTGAAAGTCAGAACGGTTATAGGTAAAGAAACATCAACCAGGCGTTCGGACTTTCGGAACGCATCGGTGGAAGTAAGAGATTTGGATTGCGTCTTTGCCTGAAGACAACGGCGAACGGCTTCGGCCGGCCCGCTCAGAAATTGATTATTCGCCAAGCTAACCGCCCAGTTATCGGTGCTTGAGAGCATCAGTTCGAGATCTCCCACGCTTTCGGTTTTTGGTTTAGGACCCAGGCGTTGCAGGGCGACCTTCCGTAGTCCCTGTCGATCCAGAGCGTCGGTGACTAATACTGCAGGCGAGTTTTCTTCCAGTCGAATTGTTTGGATTCGAGTGCCGGCGGCGTGGACAAAGGTGTCAGCGTCGACGATTCCATATGGCTTGAGGAGACTGCGCAACATGGGACGTGTCGCAATGGCGCCAATCAGATCAGCATGAGAGGCCACAACAGAATTTAGATCGCGCCATACGCCTTCAAGATCGCGAAAGTGATAAATCGAAACAGAATAGGCATCGGGCGGTACGAAGGGCAGTTCGCCCAGCGTCAATCTGTCTTCCGGAACGAAGCTCCCACGAAGCTTGTCTGCCACACCCTGAGAAAGTGTTATTGAGCAATGGTCCTCAACCGTGCCGTCCACGAATTTAGAACTCCAGCCCAAACCATCAACCAGATTACCCACCGTCTCAGAAAAGATTCGTGAGACAGTCACGGCGTCTGATGATGCTCCCGCGCGGTAAAGCGCAAACGCCTGGAGCAAAGATTTTAATCCGGGTTTGGATATGAAACCAAACACGTTTGCCTGCGACGAGTCGACTTTCTGACGCAGGTCAGCAAGCTGCTTTTCACCGGCCAGAGCCGGGCGCTTTCCCCGTTTCGCTTCGAGGCAATGGAGAACCGACGGCTCGTCATTACCAATGATTGCTACGGTATCGGCGAACGCCGCCACAATATGACGTGCGCCATCGGCAGAGGACCACTCGCTTAGGTCAACGCCGTCAACCTGCTTGCGCGACAGCACAGGCTGCCCATACACGCGCCTGGCAAGTTCCTCGATGTGCCGCTCAATGGTCGGTCGCATTCGTCGCTGCGTGGTGTGCGTTTCCACCACAAAAGTAGCGAGAGGCTTCACAGTGAGAGTAGAACCTGCCTGGCTTGCCTCGGCTCCGGTGAACACGATCGCGACCTGCGCGCGGGCAAAAAGAATTGCTTCAGCCGAACCAATCCCGGTCCAGCGAGCCAAACGCAGTAACCAGCGATTCGGCAGGAGATGGGACGGCGCGCCAACTGGGTCGGCCAGCATCTTCCAGGCTTGTGTACCTTCAATCCCCTGCGCTACTTCGGTGAGATCGTTTGCTTCAACGAAGGCGAGACAGTCTGCCGGCGCGTAGGTAGCCATGTCCGTCCGCCCGGCGCGGCTCCAAAAGAGCCACGCAACCGCCAGGGCGACAAGCAGGAGAACCAGGAAAAGAATTGCACGACGAGTTCTAATCAATCTTCGCATCCTAAACTGTGCGTTGGCGACTGGCAAATTGCGCCATCCTAATGGCCTACCCTTCTAACTGATAGGAGGAGCCTGCCGATGGGCTTAGGAAGCGTTTACTCTAAGTGAATGACCGGTTTCACTCTATCTCTGGCGAACGTGATTAAATTCGGATCACAACACATGGTTAAACGAGACAAAATTCTGTTGACATACTTCAAGCCCGTGGTGTAGCCTTGAATCCGGCGGTAGAGCCACGGCTCTTTCCTATGTGGGTTCTGGTTCTTTTCAATCTCTACCGCGTCTGCTAATGGCGAAAACCGCCGCAGCGCCCCACCCTTCGCCAGAGCGAAGTCTTCAAAACTTACTGTGAAAAAAAAGATGACGCACCCAAGCTATGCTAGCCGGATCAGATTAGTGCGTGCGGGCCTGTCCCGCGCCCGTCGCGCTCGCGCTCGCGTGCGGCGTCAACGCCTGCTTATGTTTAAGAATGCGAGGAGCAATTAATGATGTGGAAACGTGGTAATAAAAGTATGGTCGGCGTTGATATTGGCTCGAGTTCCGTCAAGGCCGTCGAGCTGCAAGGCAAAAGCGGAGACTTTCAACTTGTGAGTCTGGGCTACGAGAGTCTCCAGCCGGACTCCGTGGTCGACGGCCAGATCATGGAACTGAACTCAGTCTCGAACGCCATTGCCAGCATCTTCAACGAACACAAGATCAAAACGACGAAGGTTGCCGCCGGTGTTAATGGTCACTCGGTAATTGTCAAAAATATCGTGCTCCCGCAGATGACTGACGGAGAACTTCAAGAATCTTTTGCGTGGCACGCCGAAGAGCACATACCTTTCGATATTTCGGACGTCAACCTCGACTATCACGTCACTGGCAGTACTCCCGATGCGATTCACGTACTCCTGGCCGCGTGCAAGCGAGACAAGATTGCCAATTTGAAGCAGACGATTCAATTAGCCGGCAAGCAGCCCGCGGTAATCGACGTGGATGCGTTCGCACTCCAGAACTGTTACGAACTCAACTACGATCCCCAACCTGGTCAGGTAGTCGCGCTGCTTAACATTGGGGCTTCGACTACTAACATAAACATTTTGAATGGCAATCGATCGGTCTTTACCCGGGATGCCAGCTTCGGTGGCAATCAATATACTTCGCTACTGCAGAAGGAACTCGGCTTAACCTTTGATCAGGCCGAGCGGGTTAAGCGAGGAATGCCAATGCCGGAAGGCGTCGAGCCGCGGGAAACCGCCCCTATCCTCGACACCGTTTCTGACATTCTCGCCCTCGAGATTCAGAAGACCATGGACTTCTACCGCGCCACCGCCGAAGACGGCGAGTCGGCAGTTCAGAAAATCCTGATTTCGGGCGGCGGTTCGAAACTAAGTGGCCTGGTAGAGTTTCTCGCAAAGCAATTCGAAATTCCCGTGGAAATCTTCGATCCGTTTCGCAAGATTCGCGTCGACTCGCGTGGTTTTGACCCGGAATACATGCGCGAGATCGTGCCGGAAATGGCAATAGCAGTCGGACTGGCACTGAGAGGAGTTGACGCCTAATGATTAAAATTAACCTTCTAGAATCGGTTACGGACCGCCCCGCGGGTGTCGCATTTGTGGAAGACAAGGTCTCAAGCACGCGCACTCAGACGTTCCTACTCGCCCTCACGGTGATGGCATTACTCATCCTTGGTATGGGCTATGACTACGTGAGTGCCAATGCCCAGCATCAGACTGCAACCAAGGAACTCGCTAAGCAACGCCAGATAAACGAGCAGATGAATGCCGTCAAGCGTGAGCAGGCGGACCTCGAGAAGAAGATTGCCGATATCTCTCTCCGTCTCGATGCAATTCAGAAGCTGCGTTCTTCACAGCAAGGTCCCAGCGCCCTACTCGCCGAAATCAAGGCACGTTTTGACAGCGTTCCCGGTCTCTACCTAAAGAGCGTAGAGCAGAAAGATGCGGAACTGGTCATCAAGGGAGAGTCGCCCAACGAAGCGTCCGTCACGCGCTTTGGTCAGAGCATGGAGTTCTCTTCGGGAATGTTTACCAATCTGAACATTGAGACGCAGAGAGAAGTAGCCCAGGCCGTCACCAAACTCCCCAGCGGCGCGAGTGCGCCGGCGCAAGTCGACTCCAGTGTGCCGCAACCTGAGGTAGTGAGCTTCACCATTAAATGCAGTTATGCGCGCCCCGCTTCGCCGCAGAGCGCGAACCCGGCTCCAACCAACAACGTGGCCAAGAACTAACAGTCGCGCGAACGACACTTCGCAAAGCGACAGGAAACAATCATGACAATTGGAAACATGAACAGCCTTCCCTGGTACCTGCGTTTGGGCATATTCGCCGTGATAGCACTCAGCGTTTATGGCGGATTCTGGTACCTGGTAACCAAGGGAACTCGTAAAGAGACCAGGGACTTGCAAGACCAGATTAGCGTGTTGCAAAAGGCTAATGCCGAAGCCCAGATTGCTTCGCAGAGGCTCAATGAGTTCCGCACGGCTTATAAGAACAAGCAGGAAGAACTCGAGGAGCTGCGAGCCTTACTTCCCGAGCAGCGCGAATTGACCAAGGTTCTGGAAGGAATTCAGGATCGAGCCCGCGCGTCCGGTCTGTCGCTGCGAAAATTCCTGCCCAAGGATGACGTCCAACAGGACTTCTATAGCGGCAAGAAGATTGACGTGTCGGTGCAGAGTTCATTTGCCGGCCTGCGCTCGTTCTTCGATCAGATGGCCCAGTATCAGCGCATTGTTTCGATTTCAAACTTTGAAGTGAAACAGATGGATAAACAGGCGACCAGCAAGACGGTCGAGGCGCGCTTTGACCTGACGGCCTATTATGTTTCCAGCGAAAAGCTTCAGAAGCAAAACGCGACCCCGCCGAGTAAGCCAGCGGCAACCCCGGCCGGTTCCAGTGCTACTACGCAAGCCGTAACGCAAGCCGTAGCGAAGTAACCGATCCCGCCCCCAATTTTCTTAATTAGGAAAGAAGAACATGGAGTATAAAAACGCAATTCGTAACATAGCCGGCGCGACGGTGATTTTGTGCGCTACGGGTTTGACCGCGATGACGACCGTGGCCCAGGAGGCCACGCCGGCAAAGAAGCCTGTGGTGGCCCAAAAGACTTCCGGACGAGATCCCTTCAAGAAATATGTTCCGGTAGTTAAGCCAGCTAAGACGGGACCTTCCAAGCTGGAGGCGCCCTCCATCCAGGTTCGCATCGATCGGTATCGCGCGCAGAAACTAGCCGCGGCCAGCGCGCACGTTTCGCCGCCAAAGCCAACCTCGGTTTTGCTGCTAAACGAAATGCAAGTCATTGGCATCTTTCGTACGCCGCGCGGTTTCGCGGCGATGATCGAAGCGACGCCGATCAAACTCTCCTACGTAATCTATCCGGGCGAAAGTTTCTTTGATGGCCAACTCGTAGCTATTGAAGAAACCCGCCTGGTCTTTCGTCATGACGTAGTCTGGAGCGACGGACATCGCGAAAAGGCGGTTGAGATCAAACCGTTGCGCGTGCCGAGTCCCGTCGACGCCATGACCAATGCCAAAGTGGCTCCCGCCAATGCTCCGGCTCCCGAGACTGAAAAGTCAGCGCCGGCAAAACAATAGAGAACGATTCCCGGCCCGCTAGCCACGCGATAACTGTTTGCGTGCATCAGGCCCGACACGGTGAACGACCCCGGTATGAAACCGTGGATTGGTTCATCTTTGACAACCAGACTGAACTGCCGCGTTGTGCGGCGCGCGCTTTGAATGTTCGTTCCCCAGGCATTTCGAGCGAGCGCGTGGCGGAAGTTCAGCCAGTCCCCTGAGGAGGGAATAATGCCTAAGAAGTCCCCTAAGAATGTCGCCATCCGATCATGCGCCCTGGCGTGTGTCGCCGGCTTATCACTGAATTCTTTCGCCATGGCCAGTGGTGCAGTAGCGCACCGGTTGCCTGAGCGCGCAAAGACTTCCGCCAGAGTATTGACGCCGGAACAAAGTCCAGCGCCCTCACCCACACCCAGCAAGTCTGGAATGTCACCCGCCAAAGACAACATGGCGGCGCAATCCGATCAGGGCCGCCGCTATGGGCAGTCAGGATTCGTTGGCGAACCCATCAATCTGAATGTGGTAAACGCCGACGTCCGCGACATCCTGAATTACATCACGGAGCAGTATGGTATCAACTTCGTGATCGACAGTTCAGTGGGTGCTGTGCCAGTGACGGTGAACGTTCAGGATGTTCCCTGGAACCTGGCCCTCGAGATGATTTTGCGATCCAACAAGCTGGGTGCACAGGTCAATGGCAACATCCTGCGCATCGCCACCATGGACTCGCTGGCGAAAGAAGCTGAGACGGAAAAAGTTATTAACGACGCGAAGCTCGACACCACTCAGCTGGTTACCGAATTCATCCGACTGAACTATTCTCGCGCGACCGGCACCCTTTCGACCGCCGGCGGCTCATCGGGAAATTTTGCGGGCGGCGTCACCACTAATGCGTCGTCCTCAGGAAGCGGATCTTCGAGTGGCGCCAGCACGGGCGGCGATCAGGGAATCCTTCCAGTGGTCCAACGTCGTCTTTCCCGGCGCGGCAGCGTCGAAGTTGATGGGCGCAGCTATACTCTGATCATCACTGATGTGAAAGAGAATATTGACGCCATCAGGCAACTGGTAACTCTCTTGGATCAGCCCGAGCCTCAGGTCGAAATCGAAACGCGGATTGTGATTGCAAGCAAGAGCTTCAGTCGCGATCTGGGTGTACAGCTCAATGCCCTGGCTATTAATACCAGCACGGGCGGCACCGCTGGATTCGGAACCGCTCCGGGCTCGCCGCTCGCCGGCGGGGCTGGCGGTGGTGCTAACAATACGATTGGTCTGAGACCGTCCGGCATTCCGCAGGGAATTCTTAATCCTTCGGGAGCGCTCGGCGCGAATCTAGCGAGCACCGTTATCGGTCTGACGACCGGCATGATTGGTACGGCACAGATCAGCGCGCTCATTACCGCAGCCGAGACTCGAGGCACAGTCAGAACTGTCGCCACACCGCGGGTCACAGCCTTGAACAATCGCAAAGCCGAAATCTCCAGCGGTCAGCAAATCCCGGTGACCACGCCACAAACCGGCGCCGGCGGAAGCGGCGGCGTACTACTCTTTACCACGACCTTTGTCTCCGTTCCGTTGCGTCTGGAAGTAACCCCTCAGATCACCGATGCGGGCACAGTCGTGTTGCATGTCATTGCTGAGAACAACAGCGTCAACACCGCTATCGCGGTCAACGGAACGCCGGGCATTGACACCCAGCGAATGGAAACCGAGGTCTTGGTTCCCAACGGTGGCACCACCATCGTGGGCGGCGTACTGGGTGATCAGGAAACCGATACTCAGAACCGCACGCCTGGAGTGGCCAGCCTGCCTATTATTGGCAATCTCTTCAAGCGTAAAGCGGTAGTGCGGCAGTCGAGCGAAATACTGTTCTTCATTACGCCGCGCATCTATCGGCCAGACTATAACGGTCAGCCGACTTCGCCCATCGTTGGTAATGGCCAGGGAAACCGCACGGCCACAATTCCACAGCCCGTGCCGTTGGGTAACCCGCAAAGCAACACGCCGACCCAGTTTCAGCAGCAGCAGCAGCAACAGGGTCAGCCACAAGCCCCGCAGACCAGTCCGGGAGTCGCCCCGGGAGCAAGCGCACGGCCCAGCGGCGCACGTCCGTAGCACTCAAGAGGTGGCATGGACTTCAGTCTGTGCTAACGTCTTGGGCTTAGGATAGCTTGTATGTTCAAAGAAGCTCTGCAAACCATCGTCGAAAAGACCGACGGCAGCCTCGGCGCCCTGATCATGGGCGCCGATGGCCTGTCCGTGGAGAAGTTTTTTACTGACGCGGGCACAGAAGCGAATCTGGATGTGGCAGCGGCCGAATTTACTTCCCTGGTTCGCAGCGCCAGCCGTTCAGGAAAAGACTTGGACCTTGGCGATCTGCGGGAGTTGGTGGTCGCTTTGGACAGTGTCACTTTCCTGATGCGGCTCTTTAACAAGGATTACTTCGCCGTCCTGGCGTTGAAACCCGACGGTAACCTTGGTCGCGGCCGTTACGAATTGAGAAAGGCAGAATTGATTCTGGCAAAAGAGTTTGCCATCTAGATGGAGCGAGGACATGCTGTCCGCACTGAGCGCAAAGCGCGAACAATTAAGTATTAACCAGCGGCTCCTGATATGGGAGCCGCTTTTTTTCTTGTTGCTTGATCCTTCCAGCTCTTGCCGCAGTGATACCGTTGGAGTATAAGACGCGGAACGGCGCTTTAGGCCAATGTGTTTGATCCGTAACCCGATTACCAGTGACGCGCTTTCCTTTCCCGACGCAACCACCTGATGAAAAAGATCACATTGGCTCTAACGATTTGCCTCGTCACGGTTTGGGCAGCGTGCAGCGGGGCGATCGGAAGCGCATTCTTTTCCAGTTTTTCGCTCGAGAAGTTAGTTAAGAACGACAAATCTAACGTAGGACTGGTCTGCGATTCGAACCCTAACGGAGGTGGCGGAGGCTCAAATGGAACCAGCTTTGGCTTTGGACATAAGCAGTTCAATGCTCACAAAGCACTCGACTTTGCCTGTAAGTTAAAGTCGAATGCATCGGAGCCTTTTGACGAGAAGCGATTGATGGCCGCCTTGCAGCTCGATGTGGAACAGGCCCTCCGCGATAATGGCGCGAACGTTATCGGAAGCGGAAATCCCGACCCGACCAGTTTTTATTTCGCGTACACTTTAAAGAACATCCAAGGGCGAGTGCAGGTTTCGGGCAGAATTACGAGCGGTGACTATTTCAGTTTGCAGGCAGATCTGAGCGAAAACGGAAAATGATCGATTCGGATCAAGTGCGACAGTTGGGAGGCGATAGCGTTCGCCACGAACACAAAGATTATCTTCAGCCCGTTCCGGCGGGCATCTTCACACTGGGCATCCCGCGCAAAATAATTCTCTGGCGGCGAGCCACACGCTTCGGATTTACCTGTGGGTTGAAGACGGTGCGTGGGTTGGGGATCATTGCCGAGAGAAATGCTCCTTCGCGAGCATTCAGATTCGCAGCCGGCTTGTGAAAATAATATTGCGAGGCCGCCTCCGCGCCATAGATGCCGTCGCCCCACTCGATCACGTTGAGATAGATTTCCAAAATACGCTTCTTTGAGAGGCTGCGCTCCATAAAGTAAGTAATGATGGCTTCCTGACCCTTGCGCATGAACGAACGCTCACTCGATAGGTACAGGTTCTTGGCTAACTGCTGCGAGATTGTTGAGGCGCCGCGCTTGAAGTCAGGCATGTTTGGCAGCCACGAGTCGTTTTCGCCCTCCTGTTTCGCTTCCTTTTCAGACTCTTTCTGCGCCTGATCGTACGCGCGCTGAATCGCTTCATAATCAAACCCGTGATGCGTGGCAAAGTTTGTGTCTTCGCCGGCTAACACTGCGCGCTGCAGCTGTGGAGATATTTTTTCGAGCGGCATCCACATTTGTACGCGCTTTGGTTGGGCACCACTATTTTGAGCTTCCCGGACGCGCGCTTCAATCATGGAACTGGTGGCTGGATTCTGAGTAGCCAGGCCAGATACGCGCGGGAGGGTGGCGGCTTCAAAGGTTAGCCCGCCCAGGACGATACCGCTAATCGCATAAATCGTATATCTGAGGCCACGCCACATGAGCGGATCTTAAAGTGTAAGCGGACAAAGGGCAACGGGGCGGCTTTGCCGCAGCACACTGCGGTAGGCCTTTGGCTTACCGTGGGTCGCCTTTTATCCCATTATGAGCTCCTGAGGCGCAACCTCAGGAACAACACGCCCCTGCTGGCCGGTAAGCCACAGGCTTACCCCAGTATCCTGCGGCGAAGCCGCGCTCGGGCATTTCGCCGCACGCAATTGAAAGATCGACCGTTTTCGTCCTTTTCTCTAATCACTTAGTGCAGATCTGACCCGGTTCCAATATTGATGGATCAGCACAAGAGGAGATGAGATAACTTATGACGGTACGCGTTCCGGCACCATTTTTAGCGGTCCTGCTTTCGTTGGTTTGGGTCGGTTCGCTTTGGGCGCAGGAGCCGCCGCGAAAGGCGCCAGTCCTGCGATCAGGCGGCACCTACTCCAGCAATCAAAGTGAATCTCAGAAGGCTGGCGACAACGCGTCAGCCGAAATCGACGAGAGCAGTGTTATTCGCGTCAGCACCAGTTTGATCACGGTCCCGGCGGTGGTCATGGATCGCAACGGTCGATACATTCCCAATCTCAGAAAAGATGACTTTCGGATCTATGAGGACGGAGTCGAACAGGAAGTAGCATATTTCGCGTCGGTCGAAAGACCGTTTACCGTCGCCTTGATGTTGGACGTTAGCGGTTCGACTCAATCGCAGCTTTCGCAAATTCGTGAGGCCGCGAACGTATTTGTCAGCCACTTGCGCGCCAACGATCGCATGATGGCGATTACCTTCGATGGACACATTAATGTGCTAACGGAAGCCGAAGACGTGAGGGCGATTCGCCAAACAAAGATCCATATCCCGGCCGTCACCGACGGCACAGTGCTCTACGATGCAGTCGATTTCGCTTTGAAGCGTATGGCTCAAATTCCCGGACGAAAAGCGATCGTACTGATGACCGATGGAGTCGACCAAAACAGCGCCGCAACGCTCAAGAAGACGATGGATGGCATAGCCGAGCAGGACGTTTTGTTTTATACCGTGCAATACAACACGCTGCCACAACTGCCGCAGCGCCTCAGCCAAATTAAGAATGAGAAGGCGCGCCGCAAGGTTCAGGAACGACTGATGAAGGGATATGCTGTGAGCGGGCCTTACCTTCGTACGCTGGCAGAAAAAACCGGCGGCCGTTTCTATCGAGCCGACGATCTCAGCGATGTTGGTCCGGCCTTTGAAGCGATTACCTCAGAACTCGGAGTGCAGTACAGCCTCGGGTACTATCCGAAACAAAGATCGGGCGCCGGCTCCGAACGGGGAATTAAGGTCCGCGTGCGCTATCCAAACCTGGTCGTCCGCGCCCGCGATAGCTACTCAACCAGCCCGACCATCGCGCTGCAAAACGGCGGAAAGTAGAAAGTGGCCCAGACTTTAGTCTGTGACTGAGTCCTGGGTTAGGGTTGATCACAGACTGAAGTCTGCGCCACATCACCTTCGTCTTTGTCGCGGATCCAGATACTCCCGCAAACCATCGCCAATAAAATTGAAGGCCAACACGGTCAGCGCGATCGCCAGCCCCGGAAAAATCAGGGCATGCGGCGCGGCCTGCAGGGTTGAGAGGTCGCGCGCTTCCTCTATCATTACACCCCATGACGGCGCCGGAGGCGGTACGCCGAGACCCAGGAACGACAGAGAGGCTTCTGATAAGACAGCTCCTGCCATTCCCAGACTCGCCTGCACTATCAGAGGTTGAATCGCGTTGGGCAGAATGTGAACAAAGAGAATTCGAAAGTCACCTGCGCCCAGCGCGCGCGCCGC
This sequence comes from Blastocatellia bacterium, assembly GCA_033850605.1. GTDB lineage: Bacteria > Acidobacteriota > Blastocatellia > Pyrinomonadales > Pyrinomonadaceae > UBA11740. The sequence continues at coordinate 13,115 of JAWWPL010000022.1, forward strand.
CTGAACAAAGTCATACTCACGAACTTTCAGCACCTGTGCGCGAATCAGCCGCGCATATCCAACCCAACCGATGATGCAGAGTGCAAAAATTAGTTTGTTGAGACCGGCGCCCAGGAAAGCTACCAGAGCAATCGCCAAAAGCAATCCAGGAAAAGCCAGGAATACGTTGAAAACATAGCCTGACAAAAAGCGATCCACCCAGCCGCTGTAGTACCCGGCCACGGCGCCAATAGATGTTCCGACCAACGCCGAAACCGAGACAACGATAATGCCCACCTCAAGCGAGATGCGGGCGCCAAAGACTACGCGCGAAAAGATATCGCGACCGGTTGAATCAGTGCCAAACCAATGCGCCGCCGAAGGCGCCATGTAGCGGACGGAAAGATTTGTCGCGCCCACGTCCTGCGTGGCGATCCACGGCGCGAAGATCGCCACTAGGACAAAGACAGCGACGATAACGATACCGATGATGGCGAGACGACTCATTGTTGATTGCCAATCGCCGATTGCCGAGCGTTAATTTTCATTCTGGTTCCTCGCCCCCGAATATCACCGGCCAATTGGAAATCGGCAATCAGGAGACTCTAATCCTCGGATCCAGCCAACGATAGACCATGTCAGTCAAGGTGTTCGCGATAATGTAGGTGGTGCTGATCGCGAGTACGCAACCTTGAACTACGCTGTAGTCGCGTTTGCCGATTCCGTCTTCGACCAGCAGCAAGCCCAAACCCGGCCAGCCAAAGATCTTCTCAGTAATAATCGCCCCAGCCAAAAGTACTCCCAACTGAAGGCCGAGCACCGTGACCACCGGAATCAGCCCGTTCTTCAGAACGTGTTTGTAGACAACTGTTCTTTCGCTCAGCCCTTTCGCGCGCGCAGTGCGCACGTACCCTTCATTTAATTCTTCAATCACCGACGAGCGCACCATGCGAGTGAGGATTGCGGACAGCGCCGCGCCCAACGTGAAGGCCGGCAGGATTATGTCGTTCCAGTCGAACCGTCCCGAAGGAGAAAGCCAGCCCAGCTTCACAGCAAATAGGTAGACGAGCATCGGACCGATGACAAAACTCGGCAGACTAATGCCCACCAGTGCAATGATCGATAACACGTTGTCGATCCACGTACCGCGGTTCTTACCGGCAATCACGCCCAATGGAATGGCTATCGCCACGGCGATCAACATCGCCGCGATAGCCAGTTCGATCGTCGCAGGATATCGTTCGACGATTAGATCGATGACCGGCCGATCGGTGCGAAATGAACTTCCCAGGTCGCCGTGGAGAATCCCCACCCAGTAATCCGTGTAGCGATTATCGTATCCATACCAGCGGAAATGGTGTTGGCCGCTCGAATCCTGAGGGAATCCGAAAAAAAAAGGCGGGCGATTGAGTCCATGACGAGCCCTGAACTGGGCCAACTGTTCGGGCGTTGCCTGGTCCCCCAAGACAGCCGCAGCCGGATCGCCGGGAACCAGTTCGATCAAAATGGTTACCAGCGAAACGACCGTCCATACAACCAGGATCAGAAAACCGGCCCGGCGTAAGAATCCAAGTAGTTTACGTTTCATCCCGCGGACGCGAACTTCGTATTGGCGCAGCGCTGAGCTCGGAGCTTAACTTTTAGATTACCGACCTGGCAGGCAGCAACCTAAAGGCTTGAACTCTGAACTAACTAAACCGAGCGCGGATGATAGCAGATTGGCAGGAACCACGGCTATGAATAGTGTCATGTGCACCCTGCGCATGACCTACTGGCGGAGGCTGGCGTCACTTTCTGAGATAAAGATACCGCACAAAAAAACGTAGCCGCGCGGGGACTCACTTTTTCCAATTGAGCGTGGCCCCGACAACCGCGCCTTCATCGGTTAAGCGAGTCCCGCGGACTACGCTGTTTGGCTGCTACCCGAAGGCCGCAACCAATCTTTGGGTGGCACAGACTTTAGTCTGTGAAGATGCCCATCACAGACTGAAGTCTGTGCCACTTCGCCGGCCGGTATGCAATGCCGCTATACCGCCGGTTAAATTTTCAAAACCAACATCGGCAAAGCCTGCTTCAGACATCATCGCCGAAAGCTTCTCCTGATCGGGGAACCGGGAAACCGAATCAGGAAGATATTCATATGCACTGCGCGACCCGCTGATTAATCCGCCGATTCGTGGTAACACGCGCGTGCAGTAAGCCGCTGCCAGCGAACGAAAGCCCGGGACAACAGGCCGCGAGAATTCCAAAATCGCCGCCTTACCGTTGGCTTTCAAAACTCGTCGCAATTCGCCCAGGCCCTGCTCGACGCTGGAAAGATTTCGCAAACCGAACGCAATCGTGACTGCGTCGAATATTTCGTTGTCAAAAGGAAGTTGCAAAGCGTCCCCTTCGACAAACACAACCCGCGATTCCTTTCGGGCTGCTCGTTCGAGCATGGGCCGGCAAAAGTCAACGCCGGTAACTCTGGCCCCAATATTTTCAAATAGCGCAATACTCAAATCGCCAGTGCCGCAGGCGACATCCAGGATTCGCGATTCGTGCGACACCCATGGTTTCAACTTTTCAACTACCTGTCGCCGCCAACGCTTGTCGATATTGATCGACAACAGGTGATTCAGCAGATCGTACCGGGGCGAAATTCGCGCGAACATGTCGCGCACTCGCCGAGCATGCTCCTCAGCTGAATTATTCTTACCGTAATCAGTTAAGCCCATAGGGGTAGGCGAATGGTTGCAGGCCGCTTGCGATAGGTTTGTAAATCTCTCAGGGCTTCCTGGCAGGGGTGATGGTTTCAGTTGTGGTTTTCACTTCAGGCCTGGCAGTCCGCATTTCGAGTGTTCCCCCCAGGCTCGATTTAAGCAACCCGGCATTGCCCACCACGATTGCCGCCTGCGCAGGTTCTTTGAAGAGCTTGCCCGCGACGCGTTGCAGGTCCGCCTGTGTCAGGCTCCTGATTTGATTGGCGGGGGGCGTTAACTTGTATAGCTCCATGAGCAGCCAGTTGTCCGCGGTAACTTCCGCCAAGTCTTCCTGAGAGTTTTGCCGGGAAATCTCGGCGAACATTTCTGCTCGCGCGTGTTCGAACTCGATCGCGGTTGGTCCCGTTTTAGCGAGAGAGCTAATCACATCCCGCGCGCTCGTTACTGCTTTTGCGGCTGAGGTGTTGGGCACCGACGCCCCCCAGACGAACATACCAGGCAAATCGTGAGCTTCATGCCTCGCAAAGGCAGTCCCCAGTTCCTGCGAACTTGCTCGCAGACGATCGCGAACGATCAGCGCCAGCAGCGAGGCTGCCTCCGCATCGCGATCTGATCGCGCCAATCCACGTACAGCCAATCGCACTTCGGCAGTCCCTGCGCCGGGTTGATCGATGACAAGCACCCGAGCATCCGGTGGGTTTGGCTGGCGAAAGGTCGCCGGAACTGTGCGATTGCCTTGCTGCCAGGGACCTAGTAACTGCCGCAGGGCTCGCATAACGCGTCCCTTATCGACTCCGCCAATCACGACTATCGTGGCATCATTCGCGTTGAGAAAGCGTTCTCGTGCGAACATCAGATCCGGGCGTTCAATTCTGGAAACGCTCTCAACCGTTCCCCTCGGAGAATGACCATAAGGGTAATTGCCAAACAAGCGCGCCGCTATCTCACGATCCGCATTTTCAGAGGCAGAATTCGCCAACTCCGAGAGCTGTTTGAGCCTGGTCTCGCGAATCTTGATTACATTTTCCGGGGTGATTTGCGGTGTCACCATCGCGCCGCGCAGGAAATCCACGATCCGCTCGAGTTCATTTGCCCTTCCCGAGATAGTCACATCGATAGCGTCGTGATTTGTTGAGACCTCCAGGCGGCCACCCAGCTGTTCAGACACGTATTCGCGAGTTACGGGGTCTGGGAAGAGGACGTCGCCAAGCAGAGCCATCGTCCCGCCTTTGCCCGCCAGATCGAAGGCAGCTCCGCTCTCCACACGCAATTTGATGAGCACGTTGGGATCACCGGAGCGTTGGGCGAAAAGGACGGTTAACCCGTTAAGGAGGTGCTCCCGGGCCGGCTCGGGATAAGTTTGAGCGCTGGACCGCGCAGAAATGACCGTAACCAGCACCAGGCAAAGCGAGTAGTAGAGATAAGGGCGGCTTCGATTAGTCATGAGAACGGTGTTTCAGACCCCTCGGAGGGAGCGCGGCTGGACGTTTGCGGCGCATCTATTGAAAGTACCAGCTTGAAAACCATTTTCGGATGCGGCAGAAAAGAGTTTAGATGCCGAGCAGAAACTCGTCAACCTGACGGTGATTAACGGCATCAAAGCCCCGTGTCGGAGCGCACGAACCGGCTGCTTCATGATGCTCGAACAAGGTAAAACGATAGTATAATCGGGTCGGGATAAAGAATTTGAGCTGGCCGCGGAATAATTTCCGTAACTTTTGGGCTATTCGCAGTAATTAACAGTAGGAAACTAAGTTCCTACAGGATCGAGCGCTTTGATTGG
>JAWWPL010000055.1:0-5389 GCA_033850605.1 Blastocatellia bacterium
TTAGTACCTAATTTAATCTGTAAACCGTTTTGAACGGTATCTTTAAGCTGACCGCTAATCACCGGGATAACGCCGCGGTGCTAATGAGAGAGAACCGACAATCCTCGAGTTGCCTCAATAGATCTTCCCTAGATGAAACGCACAATCTTTCGATCGTTAATTGCCATCGTCGCTCTGGTGATCGGTTATCTGGTGGCGTGGCCCGTGCCGATTAATCCCGCGGCCTGGACTCCATCCCCGGCGCCCGAACTAACAGGCGTTTATGCACAAAATTCGGAACTGTCGCGAATAGAAAGGCTCAAGGTCGACGGCTTCGCACCCGAGGATGTCGCTATCGACGGTCAGGATCGAATCTATTGCGGGACCGAAGATGGGCGTATCTTTCGTTTCCAGGCAGACGGCACACGGCCCGAAGTTTTCGCCAATACTCAGGGACGCCCATTGGGTCTCGCATTTGATCGTAATGGAAACCTGATCGTCGCAGACGCAATCAAGGGGCTTTTGTCGATAAGTCCTGATGCCGCCGTCTCAGTCTTGACCACAGAGGCTGAGGGGATCCCGTTTCGCTGCACGAACGATCTTGATATAGCTGGCGACGGCACCATCTACTTCACGGATGCCTCTAATAAGTTTCCGCTCACTCGTCTGAAAGACGACGTCCTTGAGCATCAGCCGAACGGTCGCTTCATGTCTTATGATCCGCGCACCAAACAGACTCGAGTGCTTCTCAGCGATCTTTATTTTGCGAATGGCGTTGCAGTCAGCCCGGATCAATCCTTTGTGCTGGTTAACGACACCAGTAGTTATCGAGTGCGCCGGTTTTGGTTGTCCGGTCCGAAGCAGGGACAGTCGGACATTTTCATCGACAATCTGCCCGGCTTCCCCGACGGAATTTCTTCAAATGGGCGGGACACTTTCTGGCTGGCGCTGGTTAACCGTCGCGACGCCGCGCTCGACAGCATACTTCCACACCCTTTCATGAGAAAGGTTGTCTGGCGCATGCCTTCCTTCATGCAACCGAACATCAAACGCTACGCGTTCGCCTTGGCTCTGGATGCCAACGGTAAGGTCGTGCAGAACCTTCAAGATCCTTCACCGGAGTGCTTCGCGCAGATTGCCAACGTGGTCGAGCACAAGGGCATGCTCTACTTTGGGAGTATCGGCGAACACGCGATCGGCCGCCTGCCTTTGCCGAAACCAAAGTAGGAAGATCCCATGTCACGCCAGGTTGAGAGCCGAAAGGAAGTTGCTCACCAGCCGCAGAGCGGCGGAAGATCTGTAGCCCACGGCGCGAGCCGTGGGGACAAGTCGATTTGAGACCCCAGCCGCGGAGCGGCGAAACATCAACCAAAGACAAATCTCGAATCATAGTCAATGCCATGCTTGACCAGTAGTTCAACGAACTCTTCCTGGAATGTTCGCTTGCGGTGATGCGCCTCCTGGTCTTCTATATACCTCGCGACTGCGGATACATTCGAGCGACTGACGCTAAACGCGCCATAACCAGTCTGCCAGCCGAACGGTTTTCGCGACCCCCAGGTCTCATGTACCCATCGAGATGAATTTGTTTTCAGAATCCGCATTGAGTCTGCGAGCGGCGCGGCTGGCGGTAATTCCCAAAGCATGTGTAGATGGTCGGGCACAGAGTTAAGCGACAAAACCTTTCCGCCGCTTTCGTTGACAATGCCGTTAATGTAGCCCAGAAGTCGCGGTTTCAGTTCGGCGTCGATGAGTGGCCTTCGATCCTTTGTGCTGAAGACAACATGAGACAATAGATTGCTGTAGGTGTGAGACATAGAAACCCTCCCTTTGTTACGCCCCTACGGGGCTGGTTCGTTTATTGGTGACGGTTACCCACGGCTTGCGCCGTGGGCTACAGATCTTGGGCCGCTACGCGGCTCTTTGCGCGACAGCACCGCATATCCTCGTCACAGTGTAAACGCTCCCACAAGTAATACATTTTGCATGCTGGATCGATAATTGAGAGTCAGGTGCTGACCGTCAAGGAACTATTCAAGAATTCAAGAAAGGGGTCACCGGAACATCCAATTATTGGCTCTGAGACGTATACTTATTGCGAACTAACTTTCGTTCATCTGTTTTGGTCGCTTCGGCTTTTGGAGGTATTTACATGACGCGTGCTCTATCTGTAATTCTCGCTGCCAGTCTTTTTACGACTTTACCCGCTTGCAATGCGGTCACGGCTACTGTGGCCGGCGCCTTACCGAACCCAATCATCGATGCCCCACTCGCCAGCACTAAAGGTGAGCAGACCGCCGTTATCGCCGGCGGCTGCTTCTGGGGCATACAAGCTGTGTTCGAACACGTCAAAGGTGTAACCAGCGTCAGCGCAGGTTATTCGGGAGGATCGGCGGACACTGCTCACTACGAAATGGTGAGCGAAGGCAATACCGGGCACGCTGAGTCGGTCCGGATCAAATATGATCCATCGCGAGTCTCTTATGGCCAGCTTCTTAAGGTGTATTTTGCTGTGGCCCACGATCCGACCGAGCTCAATCGGCAGGGACCCGACACCGGCCCACAATATCGCTCAGCCATCTTTTACAGTAGCGGGGAGCAGAAACGTATCGCCGATGCCTATATCGCTCAACTTAACAAAGCCGGCGTTTTCAAACGATCGATTGTCACCCAGGTGGTTGCACTCAAGGCTTTCTATGAAGCCGAGGTTTATCATCAAGACTATGCCGTCCACCATCCGGATGAGCCGTACATCGCGGTGAACGATCTACCAAAGGTGGCTGAACTTCGTAAGCAATTACCCGAATTGTACGTTGAGAAGTAGTTTGCCGGGCAGATTAATTGGTTTCCAGATCCCGCCGGGTAGGCTTGCGTGATCGAGCAGTCGTCGAACCTTTACCTTCCGCGACGAAGTGCGCTAATCATCCAATCCAATGAGCCCGGCTTTGATCGCATAACGCACCAGCCCCGCTGTGTCGTGAATATCCAGGCGATCTGTTAATAACATCCGATGCGTTTCAACTGTCTTGACGCTGATGTTCAGTCGTAAGGCAATTTGTTTAGTCGAATTGCCTTCGGCAATTAGCTTCAAGACTTCGCGCTGTCTTGGCGTCAAACGCTCCAGGATCTCATCAGCAGCCCTGAACCGGACAGAGTCCGGCGACGGCCTTCTGGCCGAGGAACAGACATGCGTCATGCCGTTCGCGACATTCTCAATCGCCAGCCGCAGTTCTGCGCCGGAAGTAGCCATGGTCAAGTATCCGGCCGCGCCGCAACTCATTGCCTGCATCAGGCATTCGTCTTCGGCATGCGTTGAAAGGACGATCACCTGCACCGCGGGACATTCCTTTTTCACGCGGGTAGTCACCTCGAAACCGTTCAACTTACACATCGCGCTCTCTATCAAAGCGACGTCGGGTTGGTGCTGCCTAATCAATCGCAACGCCTCGGAGCCGTCTCTGGCTTCGGCGACAATCTGCAAGCCTGGCAGGTCTTCGAGATGCGCCCGAATTCCACTTCGAATCAGAGCGCGGTCATCTGCTACTACGACACGAATCTCATTCACGAAAGATATTCCTTTGCCCAAATCCTTGTTTACGAGCGGGTGCACCGATTAGGCATCTCGCTTCCGAAAATCCGAGGTACTCAACAAAGCGGTCCCCGCAGGAACCGTGTCGGGAATTGCTGAAACTCGCGGAATGGTTTGCCTCAATATGAGGGTACAGTGATGAAGCAAAGACTAATATCGCGGGAACCGTGATTTTCGTGTCGCTGGATGATCGATAGGGTCGTCACTGTTAGCGCTACAGACTCGCTCAAATTGGTAAGTGATGGTCGTTTCAGGCACGGAATTATGGAATTAGCAGTGATTGCATTTTATTCTACTAACTTACTGTGGACGGCGTAGTGAGTGAGTTCCGCGTTAGTTTTCATTCCCATCTTTTCGAGAATCCGGCCCCGGTAGGTACTGATTGTGCTTTCGCTGAGCGATAAGATGCCGGCAATCTCACTAACGGTTTTGCCCGAGGCGATCAGACGCAGCACCTCGAATTCACGGTCAGACAGGGCTTCGTGAGGGGCGCCGCCCGAGCTTGTATCGAGATCGAAGACAAACTTTTCGACGAAGGCTGCACTGACGTATCTTCCCCCGCTCATGACTTTGTTCACCGCTTTGACCAACTCAGCCCGGGGGCTGTCTTTGGTTATGTAACCTGATGCCCCTGCCTTGAACGCCCGGCGGGCAAACTGTTCTTCCGAATGCATGCTTAGGATTAAAACGGGGAGTCGCGGGCGAACCTGCTTTAGCTCTTTCAAGACTTCCAGTCCGCTTCGGTCGCCTAAAGAAATATCCAGGATCACGATATCCCATTCCTGCTCGCGTACAAGTTTGAGCACTTCCTGGAGAGTGCTTGCCTCTCCGAAACTTACGGTGCCAATTTGCTTATCGAAAACGCGTTTGACACCTTCTCGAAGAACTTCATGGTCATCAACTATGAGGATGTTTTTCATTGATTCGACCTCAGATACATCGACAGTAAGGTTATGTGAGAGCATCATCACTTATTTTGGGTGAGACTCTCGGTCAACTCTTAAAGGGGAGATTGGGATTCGCACGGTAATCACCGTACCTTCGCGACTAGACCCGTTGATATTAATTGTCCCTCCGACGAGATGGGCGCGTTCTCGCATCCCCAGCAGGCCAAGCGTCCGTTGACCCGACTTCTCTTCATCGGTAATTCCGCGTCCGTTGTCACTGATCGTTAAGACGACCGCGCCGTTTTCTTTACGCAACTGAATTTGAACGGTCGTCGCTTGCGCGTGACGAAGGATGTTGGTCAACGCTTCCTGAAAAATCCGGAAGACCGCTGTTGACTGTTCCCCATTCAAATCAACATTCTCCTGATCGCAATCGCACTGGAGGATGATCCCTGTCCGTTCCTGGAACTGTCGGGCCTGGAATTCAATGGCCTCACTCAGGCCCAGCTCATCCAGAGCAATCGGCCTCAGTTCCGAAGCAATCCTCCGGACGAAATTCACCGTGGCGTCAGTTAATTCGATCACGGCTTCGATTCTTTTCGTCACATCAGCAAATTGCGATAGATCAGTGGCGCCAGACATGACTTCGACCGCTTCCTCCAGGTCCCATCTCAAACTTGAGAGTGCCGCTCCGAGTTCATCATGAAGCTCACGCGCGATGCGGATGCCTTCCTCTTCTCTGGCAGACTGCAGCCTCGCTGAGAGAGAGCGCAATTGTTCATTGGTGGCTTTGAGTAGTTCCTCGGCCAGTTTGCGATCAGTGATGTCCTGCGCCGCGCCGAATGTGCGGACTGGCCGGCCCCGTTCGTCACGGATAATGTCACCCTCGGTGTGAAGGAAACGCACCTCTCCGTTGGGTCGCACGATACGGAAT
>JAWWPL010000092.1:0-4004 GCA_033850605.1 Blastocatellia bacterium
CGCACAAAATGTTCGAACCGGTAAACGGGTGTTGGTCCGCGGCCGGAAACATCTCGTAGTCAAAGTCGTGCAAGAGGCCGACCAGACCCCATTCATCTTCATCGGCATCGGGCTCGCCGTAGCGTTTCGCGCTGGCGCGCATGGCGGTTTCAACTGCCAGTGCATGCTTGCGCAGGCTGTCGCCCTTGGTGTACTCGCACAGTAATTCCCACGCTTCGTTTCGGTCAGGCATAGTCGACAAACTCAGTTCAGCTTTTGGATTGCGTGGGAAAAACTATCATGGGGACACGAAGCGGGACAAGTCAGATGTGGAGTGGGTGGTGCCCTATTTTGGAAACCCTCATGGGAGTTAAGACAATCCACGAAGCCACACGAAACGTTATTTCGTTGCCATTTCGTGTGATTTCGTGGATCGTTTTTGCTCAGAAAAAGACAACCCGAAATAAAGCTAGGGCACTATCTTGGAGTTGTGGCAACTTGTCGCCGCTTTTAAAGCGCTGACAAGTCAGCGCACTCCAAAGTCATCCGCCGCTCTTGGCGCGGTAACCCGGCCGCGCGCGAACTGCAATATCCCGGCGCAGAGTCTTCACAGAAATCTTGCGGTACGCTCCATCGTGATTTCGATTGGTTGGGTAGTAGCCCAACAGATATTGTGTCCGCAGCTCATCAGCGATCGCGGCAAAGGCCTGTGGCAAAGCCCCCACGTTGTCGGCACGATAAACTTGCCCGCCTGATCGATCAGCCACCTCTTTGAGATAGCTGTCCGCCATTAGATATAGATTGTCCATCATTCCACTGATCGTGTCGTTCCGGCGCCGGTCAGTGGTCGTCGTACCTGGCTCGGGTATCGTGCGCGCAGACGGTCGCGGTCCCGAGTCGGGGAATGGATCAGTCGGCGAGCCCTGCGGATTTGGGTTTCTGCCGCGACCGAGAAGAACCGACGGCGGAGGGATTGGCAGCGAAGATCTCTTTTGCGGGGGGACCGGAAATGGTTCATCGCTGGGAAAAGTTCGCGGGGTTGTGCCCGCCGGGGGTTGACGAATCACGCTGCTGGTAGGAAGGCCAATTCCGGTTTGCTCTTCCGCCTGCTTCCGGGCAAGCTGCTCAGTAAACGCCCGCGTGTCGAATCGTATCGGATAAATGATTACGCCGGACTCGTCGAGATCGCGCATAGTGCTATCAAAGGTCGAGCTCTCGCTGTGCCAATCGACACCATCGGTAAAGAGGACGATGGCCTTTCGTTGCTGAATCGGCCGCAGCGCATCCAATGCGGTCTGCATGGCGTCGTAAACTCGAGTTCCGTTCCCTGAGACTGTTTTCTCGATGGCTCGGCGGAGGATGTTCTGATCGCCGGTGAAGTCGTTCCAGTCCCGCACTTCACCATCAAAGGAAATGATCTTAACCCGGTCGCGAGGGCTTAATTGACTTAGGAAAGAAATCGCCGCGCGTCGAATCTGGGCCAGCGAGTCCACCGTGCTGTCACTCGTGTCGAGCATTAGGACGACATAAAACGGGGCGTTCACGGTGGCCAGAAAGGCGATCTCCTGCGGGACGCCGTCCTCGGACACCTTAAATTCTTCCTTTCTTAAATCCGTAATGTAGGTCCCGGTCCGTGCGCTGGCGATCACCGGAACAGTGACCAGGTTGGTATCTATCTTAAGCGTCTCGACATCGTCTTGCCCGGGTTCGGTGACGACGGAGTTAGGACGCGAGGACGTGGGGTTCTGTGCGCGCTGGCGCTCGGGACCGGTCGGCGACTGAGCCGAAACAATCCACACAAATGAAACCAGAATCACAGAGGCGATTGTCCATGGCAGGATTTTCATGACGGCTCCGCTAGGATTCGAGTAATGCGCTGCGACGGCTGGTGACGGATCGATTGGATCGACTCCTGTCAGGCACGGGGAGAACCGAAGCCATTCTAAGCCGATAAGCCTAACGAAAGCCAACTCTCTAATTAGTTGATAGATGTTGATGTGTGTGAAATCTCATTAGCACCTCACTTCAGTTAGGTGGTTTACCTGGTCAATTACTTGCCCTTAACCGTTTCTAACAGTTTTGTCTCGATAAGCCGTTGAAACGGCTAAGTGTTCATCACGACGCCGATAGTCACCTCACTAAAGTGAGGTGCCAATGAAATGTACTGTCTGACCCACTACTCGATTGCCTCGCGGGAATCCTGTAAAGTTGATCGCGCATGGATTTTCTTCATAACTCGCTGCAGCTAATCGAGCACTACATGCTCGCCTATGGATACTGGGCCGTCTTTTTCGGTGTCATGCTGGAGAATGCTGGAGTCCCGGTACCCGGTGAAACCATACTGCTTATCGCCGGCTACTTCGCTTCGACGGGCAAGTTTCATCTTGGCCTCGTGATGCTCATCGCGGCGACTGGCGCGGTCATCGGCGACAATATCGGTTTTGCGATCGGTCATCATTATGGCCGTGCCGTGCTGTTACGCATAGGCCGTTTCTTTTTTCTGACGCCGAAGCGGTTCGCACACATGGAGAATTATTTTGAGCGTCACGGCAATAAAACAATTTTGGTGGCGCGTTTCATCACCGGCCTGCGCGTGTTCGCTGCGCTCCTGGCCGGCGCTTCCAAAATGCCCTGGCGAGTCTTCATCGTTTTCAATGTGGCCGGAGCCATCCTTTGGTCGGTCGTGATTACGACGCTTGGTTATTTGTTCGGTCAAAGCCTTCCCCTGCTTATTAAATGGGTCGGACGCAGCGGAACAATCCTGCTGATTGCGGCAGTTGTAATCGCTATTGTTGTTTGGCGGGTCCGGAAACACCGAAAGAGCAAGTGATTTGTTGGGAGCTAAAATAATCATAGCACCCGCGGAGAGAACCCGACTTTCATCTCGATAGTTCAAATTCCGTGTCAAACAATCGTCCCCTTACTGGCCGCACTGTCCTCATCGGATTTTTGGCCCCGCAGGAACTCGTAGCTGAACTTGAGATCACTGGAGCGCGGGTGCTGAGCTGGCCCAAGCTCGATATCCGCGCCCCGGAAAGTTACGGTGCACTCGATGAGGCCCTCGAAAATCTATTTGGCTACGATTGGCTGATCTTCCGAAATGAAAACGCCGTTACGTTCTTTCTGAGCCGCCTCCAGAAATTGGGGCATGAGATCAGCGAACTTGATTCAGTGCGGGTGTGCGCCCTCGGCCAGGAGGCCCTTCAACAACTTGAAGAGTCGCGCGTGCACGTAGACATCGTTCCCGATCATTCTTCAACGCAGCATGTATTCGAAGCAATCGAAACCTACGCCGGCGGGCGCGCCGCAATTCATGGCCTCAACTTTCTGGTTCCGAGTGCAGGTCCTTCCCGTACGTCCCTGCAGAAAGCATTGGAAGAGGCCGGCGCTCGGGTGGACATGGCTTCAAGTTACCTCACCTGCTCGACGAATGAGCTCTATCGGATCAGCGCCCTCCTCACTGGAGGCGCATTTGATTGCGTTACTTTCACAAGTGCATCAGAGGTGCTTGAGTTCGCTCAGCTCTTCGATGCGAACGAGCTCGGCGAATTATTAAAGGAGGTCGCCGTGGCTTGCATCGATCGCGTGACAGCACAGTGTGCCGCAGAATTCGGATTGGCAGTCAACATTACTCCCAATGCGGTCGGAGCACCGGCTCTGGCGCAGGCTGTCGCTTCCTATTTCCGCCGCTGATGGAAGATATTGCGGTTTGGGATCAGATAATCGATTGGCCTTACACAAAAAGTTGAACAGCGCTTGTTAGCGGCTTCGCCAATTTGGGCTCGGTCGAACGCGCGAAGCGCTCTCATTAGCACCGCGGCTTTAGCCCGGCGATTGGCAAGTCGGAATTGACAAGAAACCGTTTCTAACGGTTCATGCTGGCAAAATGATCAGGAAAAAAACCGTTGGAAACCGTTCAAGAAATCATTTCGTGGAAACTTGATCACCGGGCAAAAGCCGCGGTGCTAATGAGGGCGTTAATATACTTGACGCATCAGCGAAATCTGCGAAATAACGCCTTCGGC
>JAWWPL010000108.1:0-4565 GCA_033850605.1 Blastocatellia bacterium
GAAAGGGCGATCCACGAAATCACACGAAACGGCACGAAAACACAAACTTCCTATCTAATAGTCAATCCTAAAGCCTTTATGACTTCTACATCAGGCGTCGCGTGCCCATCCTTCTTATTGACCACCCCAAAGCCGCCCGCGTAATCCCACATGGTCCAGCCGATGCCGTACTTCTCCAGCGCGCTGCGCATATCCCTGATCCAAAGAGCGCGATCCGCCGGTGGCGCAAAGTTGCGAAAGGTCCCGAATTCATTGCAAGTCAGAGGCACCCGATACTTTGCCGCCCAGGCCGCAGCCGTCCCAATCTCCCGATCAATGCGGGCGGCGTTCCAACGCTCCTCGCCATAGCGCAGGAGATTATTCCGCGCCGATTCATTCTGGACTGTGTCGAGAACCTTGCTTACCCTTTCCGGGCTCGATGGGTACGGAATGTTTTTATAGAAGGGCGGATTCGGCCCGGCCCATGTTGCGCCCTGATGAGTGAAGGCAAACGGCTCGTAGAAATGGAAATTGTAAATAATATTCCGGTCGGCATAGGGCTGCAGAAACAACAACTCGGGCAGGCCTGACCACCTATGGCCCGACACAATTATGGTATGCCGCGGAGCGCCTGAACGAATGGCCGAGATGAGTTTTCCCTGCATGCCAAACCAGCGATAACCATCTTCCACCATCGGCTCGTTGATAACTTCCAAAAAGACGCGTTCGGGATCGCGCGTTGAGAGATGCTGCGCCAGAGCTCGCCAGAATTTGCCGAAAGCTTCAATCTGGCGATCGTTGCTGTTAAGCCTTGCCTTGAACTCATCAGACGGATGGATATCAACGATTACGGCCAGCCCCTGCGCTAATATCGAGTCGAGCGCGATGTCGAGATACTTCAGATACTCAACTTTTAGTTGGCCCGGATCGTCTCCATTGAAGAGTGGCGCAGGCTCGAGGGTAAGACGAACATGATCAAAGCCGATCTTTCGAATTAACGCGATGTCCTCGGCCGTGGTATGGGATTCGAGATGAGTTCTAGAATAATCGGCGGACTGGGCGAACCAGTGACTCAGATTGATTCCGTGACGCAGCCGGGCAAGTCTTGAGGCCGGAACCTCCGATTGAACTGACAAGTACTCGGCAGCGTCAACTTTGCCATCGAGTGACCGGGCCATCACGGCGGTTGACACTGGCGCCAAAATTGAGATAGTTACGGCGATGATCAGTAAGAAGATCCATCGTTTCAGCATGCCGATTCTTTTAACAGGCACAGCAAGAGAAAGCAAAGGAACAGCCTTTCAGGTAGTGAAGTATTTTGAGATTACCGCTCCCGCGCGTAAAACGATTCCCGGAAAGACACGAAGCAGAACTGATTGTGTTCGTTCGATTGGTGTGATTTCGTGGATCGTTCTTGCTCGAGCGGAAGAAAAACGAAAAGCCAAACTAGGACCCTAATGCCTTTTTAGAAAGTGAACCAACTCGTGAGCAGAGCACAATTTCTGATACCCATTCTGGCTTTGCTGATTCTTACGGCCGGAACTTCTCAATCTCAAACCCAATCGGCAAGAGACAGCGGCAGCCGCCGGGTCATAACATCCGTACACACTGGCTGGCAGTTTCGCGAGGCGGGCAAAGACAAGTGGTTCCCCGCGATCGTTCCGGGTTGCGTACATACCGACCTGCTCAACAACAAGCTGATCGAAGATCCTTTCTATCGCGACAACGAACAGAAGCTGCAGTGGATCGGCAAGACGGATTGGGAATATCAAACCACCTTCGACATCTCGCCTGAGATGTACGCGCGCAAAAATTTGGAGTTAGTTTTTGAAGGACTGGATACGTACGCCGATGTTTTTCTCAATAATGAGGCGCTCCTTAGTACCGACAACATGTTTCGTAGTTGGCGCGTGGATGCCAGGCGTCTGGCCAAAGCCGGCGCTAACATTCTGCGGATTCACTTTCGTTCGCCGATCAATGAAGTCCTGCCGATCATGGCGAAGATGAATTACGAATTGCCGGCGAGCAATGATCAGGGCGAGAAAACGAGTCCGCACACGCGGAAGGCGCCTTACCAATATGGCTGGGACTGGGGGCCGCGATTTGTGACCAGCGGCATCTGGCGGCCGGTGTTTTTGGGGGCTTGGGACGATGCCCGCATAGCTGATCTGCACATATTGCCCAGGGAGATTCGCGCTGATCTCGCGAACCTTACGGCGGAAGTCGAAGTTGTCTCCGGCGCAAACATCGAGGCCGCGATTGTCCTGACCAATGTGACTGACAAGAGCGTTCTAGCGCAGCGGCGCGTGCGTCTGACGCCGGGGAGTAATCGAGTTGCGTTCGACTTCGCTATTTCGCATCCACGTCTTTGGTGGCCCAATGGTTTGGGCGGGCATCCGCTCTATACCTTCGCAGCCCGATTGATGATTGCAGGCAAATTGGCCGATCAAACGACCAGACGCACAGGCGTGCGCGCTTTAGAACTCAAGCAGCAACGCGACGATTCTGGTAAGAGCTTCACGTTCATGATTAACGGCGTGCCGGTCTTTGCCAAAGGAGCCAACTGGATTCCCGCCGACAGCTTTCCGGCTCGTATCACCAAAGGGAAATATCGCGAACTCGTTCTGTCCGCGCGCGACGCCAATATGAACATGTTGCGCGTCTGGGGCGGCGGCCTTTACGAGAGTAATGATTTTTATGATCTCTGTGACGAGATGGGGATTCTCGTCTGGCAGGATTTCATGTTCGGCTGCAGCATGTACCCGGGCGACCAGAAGTTTCTCGACAACGTGCGGCAGGAGGCCATCGATAACGTCAAGCGTTTGCGCAATCATCCGAGCATCGTGATTTGGGTTGGCAACAATGAAATCGAGACCGCCTGGAAGCACTGGGGCTGGAAGGAAAAGCTTCCCGCTAATCTTTGGGACGACTACCTGAAGATTTTTCATGGAGTGTTGCCGGAGGTCTGTGGTTCTCTTGACCCTTCGCGGCCTTACTGGCCCAGTTCGCCGAGTTCGAATCTGGAAGACGATCCGGAATCGCAGAAAATGGGTGACGTTCATTACTGGCAAGTCTGGCACGCCGCGGCGCCCTTCAGTGAATATGAAAAGCAGTCTCCCCGCTTTATGAGCGAATATGGCTTCCAGTCGTTTCCGCAGATCGAAACAGATCGCACCTACACTGCCGACGGGGACCGTGACATACAGTCGCCGGTGATGTTGGCCCACCAAAAGCACCCGCGCGGCAATCAATTGATTCGCGAATACATGTTGCGCGAGTTTCCTGAACCTAAGGACTTCGAATCCTTCCTTTACGTTAGCCAGGTCTTACAGGCTGAGGGGATCAGGATTGGCGCTGAACATCTGCGCCGCATCATGCCGCATAACATGGGCTCACTTTTCTGGCAGCTGGATGATTGCTGGCCGGTCGCCTCGTGGTCCAGTATCGATTACACGGGACGTTGGAAGGCTTTGCAGTACTATGCGCGACGCTTCTATGGCGACATCCTACTCAGTCCACACGAAGAGAACGGCAACCTTAACTTTTACGTTGTGTCCGATCGCCGGCAGGCGACTGCAGCGCGATTGCAGGTGAGTCTACTCGACTTTGATGGTCACACATTGTGGAGCCGGCAACAGGATTTGGCGATCTCCGGCCTTAGCAGCAAGTCGTACTTGAGTGTTCCTGTGAATACGTTGCTCACCGGAAAGGATCCGAAGAGCGTGTTTGTCTTTGCGGAGTTATCGGTGGACGGCAAGCCGGTAGCGCGCAATGAACACTTCTTTCAGCCCTTCAAAAATCTCTTGTTGCCGCGGCCAGAGATCAGCGCAAAGGTGGTGCGGACGCAAGCCGGATTTAGGGTCAGCTTGTCTTCGGACAAACTGGCCCGCAACGTTTACTTATCGGCGCCGAATTACGCTGGCTTCTTTGTGGATAACTTTTTTGATCTGATCCCCGGAAGGGAAGTGGAAGTTGAGTTTCATGCGAGAGGCGCGGTTAGGTTGGCCGACTTCCGAAAGCACCTCACCGTGCGCTCAATGGCTGATGCTTTTTAGGTGCGGCGCACGCGGCAGGGCACGCCAGAGACCACATCATTGATGATGACGCAGTCAGTACCGGGAGCCGTAGCGACCGGGTCTCAGTCAACGTCTCGGTCGAGTTTGTCTGGAGAACAACCCGGTCGGTACCGCTCCCGGTACTGACCTCATTAGGCAGCTTGGCACGAGGGATCAAATCAATCAGCCAACTTATATTCAAAGAGGAACCGGCCGATCTGAATAGTGGCACGGCTGTCGACGGGCGGACTGATGAGCAGAGAGCGAACCATACTACTCTTGCGGTTGACGTGCGCGTCGACGGCGCCGATTGCTTCGCCGCTGGCGGCTCTATAAAAGCTTACTCGGATCGCATCGTTGTTGATTCTTTGATAACCAAAAACATACTCGCCTGGTTGCAAAAGCATACTGCCAATCTTCAATGGCGACTGGGTAAGAAAAAAATGTGAATACTTACCCTCGGCCGAGTAACCGGCCGTGATCATTACTACACCGGCAATGAATTTACCGCGCCCGTCGGTTACTCCCGAG
>JAWWPL010000113.1:0-5349 GCA_033850605.1 Blastocatellia bacterium
CCGAGTGCGATGGTGTTGCTGCTAGAGACGATTGCGTTTGCGCCTATAGCGGTGGCATGGTCGAGGTTGTTTGCTCCTACGTTCGCATCGAAACCGATGACAGTGTTATTGCTGCCAATCGTATTAGCCAAGCCAGCCGCCCTGCCGAAAAAGGAGTTGTTGTCGCCCATTGCATTATTTGAGCCTGCCGCTGCGCCGAAGAACGAGTTAAAGCTACCCGTCGCGTTAAACTTGCCAGCCGACTCGCCGAAGAAGGAGTTTGAGACGCCCCCACTGCTTACGGCGGTGTTCGCTCCCACATACACATTAAGCCCTGGCGCGCTCAATATCCGCACACCGCCAAGGTTGAATTGCGTCGAGGTGTTGATGTCGCCGCCGACGTCCAGCTTGCTGCCTGGGGTGGTCGTGCCGATGCCGACGTTGCCGGCATTATCAATCCGCAGACGCTCTGCTCCGCCTGCGGTAGCAGTGCCATTGCCGGTGGTATTAAAAGTCAGGTAAGTTCCGTTGGCCGTATTAGTCCAGTTTTCGGATGCGAAGAATCCAACCCGCGCACGCGTGCCCATATAGGCCGAAGCTCCATAACCGGAAGCTCCAATGACTCCCAATAACTGGTTGGCCTGGAGAGCCGATGGGCTCGCGGCGGTTCCATTTGCCCTCCGCACGTTAAAGAGCGGATTGGTCCCAAAGGCGTCCGCGAATACGGCAGTCTGCACTCCGTCGGCAGCCGCGAAGCGGGCGATACTAACAGCGGGCGGCAAAGTTGCGCTGTTTGACGACACCACCAGCTTCGAATCTGGCGCGGTCGTTCCGATGCCCACCAGACCACCAGTTTCGATGATCCCGGAATCACCCAGCGTGCCTGCGTTGTCTGTCCACTTGGCAATGCGGTCCTGTGTGCCTGTGCCGGCGATTAGCGGTTGAATCGAACCGCTTGAGTCTGAGACTTGAGCAGCGTTGTTTGGATCGCTTCCGGAACTCGATGGCCTAACCATCAAGAAGCGCTCGGCGCGAATCGTACCAGCCACGTCCAGCTTAGATTTTGGTTCCGCAGTACCAATACCCAGATTGCCTGCTTCAGTCAGACGCATCTGCTCTGTGTCGATGCCACTGAAGAAATTGCCGATGCGAAAGGTTAGCGCCCCGCGGCCTCTAATCATCTGTCCGTCAGTGCCATCATGCGCGATCACGGTAGGAGTTTGCCGCTCGTCCTGTCGGACAATCGTCCAGGACGAGTTCTCTTCCACCGGCCCGATGTACTGGGCCTGCGCTGCTGAGAGCAGTTGCGACTCCGCTGGCTGCACGCTCACCGATTTCTCGGCCACACTTACGGCGCCTATTTTCTGGGTAAGTTTGCCGTTGATGCTCTTGGCCGTGACCACACAGACGTAGGTCCCAGGAACCAAACGCTGGGCCTGACCATCCTGCAGGTGCCAATCAAAGATGTTGCCGCCTCTGATCTCCTGGTCGAACAGTTTCCCGCCCGTGGCTGCATAGACTTCCACATGCATCTGGACGACCGAAGAAGGTGCGGTAATGCGCACTCGCTCATCGGTAGCCGCCACCGTGATTGTCAGAGACGGTCCCTGGGCCACGACGCTGGGTCTCTCTTGGGCTGCGGCCATTGTCAGCAGCACACATACCAATACGAATGCGAAGTAGATTTGCTTGGGCTTAGTCATTTTAGTGATTCCCTCCGAGGTTAGTTGCGGTGGACAGATCGAATTGTGGCCAGAGTATAACGACGATCGTGACAATCACATAGGAATACGCCGTGGAAGTTGGGTTAGCGTGATTGAATCATCGCGTGATTTACGCGCGGCGTTCTTAGTCACGGATTCGGAGTCAGACCAATTAGCCGTGACTCTGGCGTGCACTTCAGTAATTCGCACATCAACGACGGCGACGAGTCGGGCCGCGCTTGTTCTTCAGAGTCCGCTCGATCAGCCGCAGGCGTTTGTTAAGCTCGGCATTAGCTGCCCGCAACGCGGCAATTTCCTCTTGCTGTTGCTTCGCAGCCGTCTGTTGCTGCCGAGTGCGATAGTGTTGCTGGTAGAGACGGCTGCGCTTCGTCTCAACGACGTTGACGGATCGTACCACGCTTGTTTTTCAGACTCCGCTCTATTAGCCGGAGGCGCGCGTCGATGATTGCGTTTCGCCGCTGCAAACTCTCGTTCTCCGCCTTCAAGTCTTTGACTGCTTGGAGCAATAATAAAGGCAGCTTGCTGTAATCCACCATCTTGTAACCCCGCTCGTCTTTGGAGACCATTTCCGGCAGCACCTGTTCGACGTCCTGCGCGACCAGACCGTACGACTGGGCCGCGCCGAAATGCCGCTCAGGGAATTCAGCGCTGCGCCAGTAAAAGTTCACCGGTTGCAGCTGGACTACTTGATCGAGCAGCCTGGTGAAGGGCGTGATATTGCGTTTCATCCGCCGGTCAGAGGAACAGGTTCCAACAATGGCATTGCCAGTGAAGTTCATCACACAGCCATTAGTGCCGGAGGTGCCGACGCGAATGTCGCCGATGACCTGAAGGCGCTGGATGGGGGTAGCGGTGCCGATGCCCACATTGCCGTTACCTTTGACTGCCAGGCGCGTGCCTCCCGTAAGCGTGTAGGTAACGTTGCTCGCAGTCGCGGTGGCGGTGTTACTCACGGTGAGCGAAATGTCTGAACTCATGCTTGTGATGGTGGACCCTGCGGGGAGTCCTGGGGCGACGAGGATGTCACCGACCTGAAAAGTGTTGGTGAACTGCGTATTCGTGCCGGAGATCGTCGCGCTCCCGTTGACCGTGGCGATCACGCCCGGGCCGGTGTTGCTCTGTGCGACGGTTAGGTCAGAGGTAGTCGCCGTCGTGCCGATGCCGACGTTACCGAAATTATCAATCCGCACTCGCTCTGTTCCTCCCGGAGTAGCGGCGCCGTTGGCGTTGGTATTAAAAGTCAGGTAAGTTCCGTTGGCCGTATTGGTCCAGTTTTCGGAAGCCCAAAATGCGACCCGAGCCCGGGTTCCCATATAGGCCGAGGCTCCATAGCCCGAAGCTCCAATGACTCCCAACAACTGATTGGCCTGCAGAGCCGACGGGCTCGCGGCGGTTCCATTTGCCCTGCGCACATTAAAGATCGCATTGTTTCCAAATGCATCAGCGAAGATGGCGGTCTGCGTCCCATCGGCATCGGCAAAGCGGGCGACCCCGGTAGCGGGCGGTAAAGCAGAGCTGTTTGATGACACAACCAGCTTCGAATCCGGCGCGGTTGTTCCGATCCCCACCAAGCCGGCGGCAGTTTCCGTGATGCTGGAGTCGCCGAGCGTGCCTGCATTATCGGTCCACTTGGCTATCCGGTTCTGGGTGCCGGTGCCGGCGATCAGCGGCTGGAAATCACCGGAGTCGGCCGTCAATGCATCGGTTGAGATTTTTTCGCCGGTGGCAGACTTTGGTCGGGCCATCAGGAAGCGCTGAGCTCGAATCGTGCCGGCTACATCCAGCTTTGCTTTCGGCTCTGAGGTCCCAATACCCAGATCACCTGCTTCAGTCAGACGCATCTGCTCTGTGTCGTTGCCGGTAAAGAAATTACCGATGCGAAAGGTGAGTGCGCCGCGACCTCTAATCATCTGTCCATCCCTCCCATCGTTGGCAATCAGTGTAGGCGTCTGCGGCTCGTCCTTCCCGGGAATTGTCCAGGACGAATTGTCTTCCACGGGCCCAATCACCTGCGTTTGCTGAACTGACAACTGTGGCGATGTTGCCGGTTGCACGCTCACCGATTTTTCTTCAATGCTGACAGTGCCGATCTTCTGGGTGAGCTTACCGGAAATGTTCTTGGCCGTGATCACACATACGTATGTTCCCGGGGCCAGCCGCTGACCCTGACCATCCTGCAAGTGCCAGTCAAAGACGTTGCCCCCTCTGATCTCCTGATCGAAGAGTTTCTCGCCCCCGGCGGCATAGACTTCCACGTGCATCTGCACAATGGAAGAAGGCGCGGTAATGCGCACTCGCCCCTCAGAAGCGGCGGCGGTGATTGTCGGTGATATTGCCTGAGGCGCGGGCTTCTCTTGTGCTATTACCGCCGACAGTAGGACGTTGATAAGCGTGGAAACAAAGATGATCTGTTTCAGAATGTGCATCTCTCTCCTTTGGATGATGACACTGGGTACGTAATTGATCCCATTCGTAGGGCGGCGCTCGTTTAGCTCAACCATTCCGTGCGGAATCAGGATGGTCACCCTGTTTATTTGGGCATGACCATTACAGGAATAGCGCCGGTACCGCTGTCCAGATTACCCAGCGCCTTGCCAATGATCGCCCCAATGGCTGCTACTTTGTCATTCACCTTCATCGCGTAGCCCGGGCGAGTGCTGGTGGTGAGCAGGTCGCCGGCTTTAATGGCACCAAAGCTGGCGTCCACCTTGACCATCTTATATGCCCCGAGCGTGACTACGCTGACATAGCCACCTGTGCTCGCACTGGTTTCATTGGTCAGCTCGTGCAGCGTGCCCTGCTCGTCAGTGACTTTCATTTCGGGCATGGCAACCTCCGGATCCGTGGTCTTTAAGCGGCGCGTGGAGACCTCCGCCAGGCCGTTAGAATTGGTGAGCTTTATTCGCGCCGACGCACGGGACTTGTTTCGGGCATCCCTCGCCGCGCGCGCGGCGCTCTCTTGCGCTTCGTAAGCTGTCTTCGTTTCGGCATCGGGTGCATACCACACTGCGTCTACCACGCCTGCCACTGCGGTATCGTAGGCACCGGACGCTTTCTTAACGGTGACGACAGGGATTTGACCCTGGACCGGCGGAGCGTTCCCGACTATTACCACCACGTCACCTGGCTCGAGGGCAGCGCTGTCCTGGTTTTGCATGATGTCAACGACATAGCCGGCTTTCGAGCCTAAGATGACCAGATTGCCTTCGCCGCGGATCGTGCCACGCACATTCAGAGCTGCGGTCGTCTGGGTCGGTCCGTCCTTTGAATCCACAAATAGCGAGTACAGGCTGTTGCTATCAGACTTGGCGTACATTCCGCGATAGGAGGCGCTCTCGCCAGAGACCCCGTAGGCGTTGATGCCGTAGGCGTTGCCGTCCAGACCGGGCTGGGCGGCGTCGTCGCTCTCGGCGTAGACGCCCTTGCCGCCGTACATATAGGCCGCGTAGTCGCCTTGGGGAGCATAACCTTCCAACGCATAGCAGTTGTTGTTGGCTTGCAGGCATTCAGCGTAGATAGCCTCGCCACCGGAATTGGTCTCCGCGTCTACTGCGATGCCGGGGCCGGATCCCGGCTGCATGGGTGCGTATCCCGCAAAAATGCCGCCTTTGACTTGTAGCCTCCCGTTTGGGCTAATAGTCCCGAT
>JAWWPL010000115.1:0-3375 GCA_033850605.1 Blastocatellia bacterium
TGCCGGCAGCAGCGTCCTTGCCAGCCGTTGAATTCTTGGCCGCATAAGTGACCAGCGGGTTGCTGCCGTCACCCGATACCAAATCGAGCACGGCCTTCCGGGTTTCGATGGTGTCGCACTCCGGCGCTGCAATGCATCCGCTGGAGACAAAAAGAAAAGAAACACTCCAAAAACGAGTGATAGACTGCGGAAACACGGCATTCAGTATGCTTTCGTTTTTCAAACCATCAGGGAAACCCGTCCCGCGAAACTTGGTTCCGACCACGTCGGCATCGCAAAGGGCTGAGGTTGACAAATGACGATAAAAGAACAAAACTAGAACATCGCCGCGAGCCATGAAAGATCGGAAAGGCTGGTACGGATGAAGCTGCCCGTCTTGCCGGTCTACTATTATCTCGACCACATCGGAGAGATGCTCGTTTTTGTGTGCAAGACCTATGGCGGGATCCTGACGGCCGAGCATCACGAATTCATCGGGCGGTTCGATGGATTGTCCAGGGACGCCCGGTGCCTCTTGATCCGGATGATTAACCGGCGCGGGGCAATCTTCAATCGCGCGCTCTTCAAGTATGCCGAGATATCCGACATCGAGACCGCTCTTGCCGAATTGAGCGCGTCTCGGCAGGCGCGGCAGCTCATGGAGGATGATTATGCGTCCTTCCTGGCTTGCCTGCCGAAGGACGCCTTGCTCGCGGCAGCCAAAGCGGCGGGCCTGACCGATGTACGATCGTCCTGGCCCAAGCCCAAACTGATCGAATATTTCCTGAACACGGTCCCGTTCGCGATGGCGTTCGAACATTGCGGCGGTGACCGATTTGTCGCTCTCGACAACACGCAGCCGGTAGAATTCCTGCTCTATCTCTATTTCGGGAAGACCCAGGACAATCTCAAGAACTTCGCGCTGCGAGATCTCGGCATCCTTCGCACGAACAAAGCTTCATCGTTCAGCGCGCGCTTTTCTGATGGTCAAGAGGCGAGGGCGTGCTTCCATTACAGTCGTCTCCTAGACCGGCTGGAGGTTAAAGCCGTCGTCAACTACGAGCGCGCAGCCGGTGAAATTTTGGACGGTCCCGATTGTCCAAGCGAATATGCGAATGATCTGCGCAGCCGCGCGGCCTGCCAGGCCGGACAGTTTTTCGAGAGGCGCGGCGATGCGGAACTTGCCGAAAAACTCTATCGGGCGGGATCGTCGGCGGATTGCCATGAACGTCTTGTCCGGTTGCTCTACGCGCGAGGCTACAAGGCAAGCGCCGAAGAACTCTTATGCCGCATGATCGACGATCCGGCGAGCGACGACGAGTTCATTTTTGCGACGGACTTTTATGCCCGGAAGTTCGGCGGACGCAGGACCGGCCTTTGCACCGAGTTGCTCCGCGGCGCCAGGTCGATCACGGTCGACGATACGCACCGTGGCAATCCGGAAGCGGGCGTTGCCGGCGTCATGCGGCGGCAGGGTTACCAGGTGTTTTATGCCGAGAACACGCTGTGGCATTGCCTGTTCGGGCTGCTGTTCTGGGATGAGCTGTTCGAATCCGGCCAGTTGCATAGTGGCTTCGACTGGGTGCCGCACTGCTTGAAAGACCGCAGCTTCTCCCGCCAATTTGCGGGGCAGATAGCCACGAAGCTTGCGACCGTCAGTTCAGGAAATGCGCTTAATCTTCTGCTGAAGAGCATTGCGGCGCGATGGGGGCGCCCGAACGGCATCTTCGCCTGGGATCATGTCAATGTTGACGCGCTTCGCGCGCTGCTGGCCAACGCCGATTCCGGAGCCGTCGCTACGGTTATCCGTACCATGTGCGAGGATTTTCGGGGCATGCGCGACGGGTTTCCCGACCTGATGCTGGCGAAGGACGGCCAGGTCTCATTCATGGAAATCAAGGCCGAGGGCGACGTCATTCGACGCAATCAACTGACGCGTTTGCGTCAGCTTGGCAATGCGGGGATCATCGCCGAAATCGGCCGCGTGGATTACCGCTTCGATCCAGAGCAGGATTATGTCGTCGTCGACATCGAGACCACCGGCGGATGGGCCTCGTCCGATCGAATTACCGAAATCGGCGCGGTCAAAGTCCGCAATCATCGTGTGGTCGGGGAATGGCACACCCTGCTGAACCCGCAGCGGTCGATACCTGCCAGGATCGTGCAGCTCACCTTCATCACCAACGACATGGTTCAAGGCGCGCCGCTGTTTGCCGAAGTGGCCGACAGCTTCATGCAGTTCATGGATGATGGGATCTTCGTCGCCCACAATGTGAATTTCGACTATGGTTTCATCTCGCAGGAATACCAGCGCCTGGAGCGTCGATTCCACTTCCCCAAGCTCTGCACCTGCGCGGGAATGCGGCGACGTTATCCGGGTCATAAGTCGTACGGACTGGGAAATCTTTGTGCGATCTATCAGATCGCATTCGAGGACCATCATCGCGCCCTCTGCGACGCGCGAGCTACCTCCCAACTTTTGAACCTCATTAATCTGAAGCGTGATCCAGCAGGAGCGCCGGACTTCGAGGAGGAAGCCGCCTGATACGCCAGTGGCGCCAGCGGATGTTGCACGTCGAACCGGGTGTCGTTCGGCTTCTCTGCCGTTTTGGACGCTCGCACAACGGGTAGCTACGCAGCGCTAAAGCATCCGAGTTCACCTGCCTCGTCACCCCGGGGAACCCCCACCTCCGCTGGCCGTTTCATCATCCGGAACGATCAAGCCGCGCTTGTGTGCCCAAGGGAATAGATGGACGCGAAACTTGAAAATTTGAACTCCCAGGCCACCCTTCCGGACAGTTTTGTACGGGTCCGGGGTGCCCGGGAGCATAATTTAAAAGACATTTCACTCGAAATTCCCCGCAACGCGCTGGTGGCGTTCACCGGCGTTTCCGGATCAGGTAAGTCTTCCTTGGCGTTTGGGACACTGTATGCCGAGGCTCAACGGCGATACCTGGAATCCGTCTCGCCATACGCCCGCCGGCTCTTTCACCAGATGGCGGTCCCCGAGGTGGATTCGATCGAGGGCCTGCCGCCGGCGGTAGCGCTGCAACAACAGCGAGGATCGCCGACGACCAGATCATCGGTGGGAAGCGTCACCACGCTGTCCAACCTGCTGCGGATGCTTTACTCGCGCGCCGGCGACTATCCCCGCAACCAACCGCTGCCCTATGCGGAGTCTTTTTCGCCGAATACGCCCGAGGGCGCGTGTCCCAACTGCCATGGCATCGGCCGCCTGCATGAGGTCAGCGAGCGGACCATGGTGCCCGATGACAAGCTATCGATCCGGGATCGCGCAGTGGCCGCGTGGCCGACCGCCTGGCAGGGACAAAACCTCAGGGATATCCTGGTCACCTTGGGTTACGACGTGGACAAGCCTTGGCGGGAGCTCCCGAA
>JAWWPL010000117.1:0-5257 GCA_033850605.1 Blastocatellia bacterium
TGAGATTTGGACGCTTGATACGGCCACCCTCGCCTATCGACCGGCGCAGAAAGTAAACCTGCCGTCGCTCGAGATGGCGAAGAACGTCGAGGACACCGCCGAACGAATTAAGGCGCTGGTTTGGTCAAAGGATCGCGCCGGCGCGTTTCTTTGGAAGACCATGGCGCGCACGCTTTGTTATGCGGCCGAGCGGATTCCGGAGATCGCCGACACGGTCGTCGAGGTCGATCGCGCCATGCAGTGGGGTTTCAACTGGGAGTTGGGTCCCTTTGAAGTGTGGGACGCGATCGGAGTCGAAAAGTCCGTCGCGAAATTGAAGGAGGAAGGCAAGAGCATTCCGGCGAACGTGCAGCAGCTGCTCGACGCGGGCGCAAAGTCTTTCTACAAACAAGAGAACGGCCAACGCTTCTATTTCGACTTCCCTTCCGGAAAGTATGTTCCAGCCGCCGAACTCCCGGGCACGATCATTCTGAAGTCTTTGAAAGATCGCACTGGTGTGATTAGAAAGAACTCCGGCGCGTCGCTGATCGATCTTGGCGATGGCGTCGCCTGTCTCGAGTTTCATTCGAAGATGAACTCGATTGGCGGCGACACGCTCGAGATGTTGAAGATTGCTTTGACCGAAGTCGAAAAGAATTTTCTGGGATTGGTTGTCGGCAATCAGGGCCAGAACTTTTCCGTGGGCGCGAACCTGATGCTGATGTTGATGGAAGCACAGGACGAGAACTGGGAAGAGCTGGACATGATTGGCCGTTTCTTTCAACAGTCGGTGATGAGCCTGCGCTATTCGGCCAAGCCGGTCGTGGTGGCTCCGTTCCAGCTGGTCTTTGGCGGTGGTTGTGAAATGGTCCTGCACGCGGACCGCGTGCGAGCAAACGCGGAGACCTACATTGGTCTGGTAGAAGTCGGTGTCGGCATCATTCCCGCGGGTTGTGGGACAAAGGAAATGTTGGTGCGGGCGCTCGACTCGATTCCGAAAGACATGAAAGACGCGGACCCGTTTCCCTTCGTCAAGCGTGCTTTCGAAACAATCGCGCTGGCCAAGGTTGCGACCTCAGCCGAAGAAGCGCGCGGATTTGGTTTTCTCAGGGCGGATGATTCAATCTCGATGAACCGCGACCGCTTGATCGCTGATGCGAAGAAAGAAGTTTTGGCGCTGGCCGCGAGTGGTTACCAGCAGCCCCAACAGCGCACCGACATCCTCGCACTGGGAATGCCGGGGCTGGCGACTTTGAAATTGGGTGTTCACATGATGAAGCGTGCCGGTTACATCTCAGATCATGACGCTTTGATTGGAGAGAAGCTGGCGCGAATCCTGACCGGGGGCGATCTCAACCATCCCACGCGAGTATCTGAGCAGTATCTGCTCGATCTCGAGCGCGAAGCTTTTCTTTCGTTGATCGGGACGCGGAAGACGCAGGATCGCATTGCGCATATGTTGAAGACCGGGAAACCGTTAAGGAACTAGCAGCCCAGGGCGGCTCTGCCGCCGGATGTGCGGAAAGGCTTCGCCTTTCCGAGCCAGTGAAGTATGGATTCGAGAGGCTCCGCCTCCCGCTTCCCAGGAAGGAGGCTTAGCCTCCGACAACAAAGATGACGTTGCCGGAAAGGCATAGCCTTTCCGCACATCAAGCGGCACAGCCGCCAGAGAAAATCCAAGCCGCGGAGAAGCTTGACCGGCGGGCAATAGCCCGCCTCTAAACAAGGAATGAGTTTTATGAAAGAAGCATTTATCGTATCGGCAGTTCGTACGGCAGTTGGTAAAGCGCCGAAGGGCACCTTGCGCGATACCCGCGCCGATGAAATGGGTGCTGCAGTAATCAAGGAAGCCATGGCCCGCGTGCCGGGCTTGCAAGCCGACGAGATCGAAGACGTGATCATGGGTTGTGCGATGCCGGAAGCCGAGCAGGGCATGAACATCGCCCGGTCAGCCGCTATTCGCGCAGGCTTGCCGGTGGAAACCAGCGCCATGACCATCAATCGCTTTTGTTCTTCAGGGCTGCAATCAATTGCCATCGCGGCCGATCGAATTCGGACTGGCAGCGCCCAGGTTGCGCTCGCTGGTGGCCTGGAGTCGATGTCGATGATCCCGATGGGCGGGCACATCATTCGGCCTAACCCGTACCTGGTCGAACACTATCCAGACTTTTACTTGAACATGGGTTTGGCGACTGAAAACGTCGCGCGGAAATACGAAGTCACTCGCGAAGAACAGGACGAATTCGCGCTGCGCTCGCATCAACGCGCGTTTGCCGCTCTGGAGCAGAACAAATTTCAGGACGAGACGGTGGCGCTCACTGTCACAGTCGAAGAGTTGAACGACAAAGGCAAGAAGCAACATCGCGAAGTGATCTTTGACAAGGACGAAGGTCCGCGTCGTGACACGTCAGCCGAAGCCCTGGGAAAACTAAAACCGGCGTTTCACGTCAAGGGAACAATCACCGCGGGTAACTCTTCGCAGATGTCAGACGGCGCGGCCGTGGCCGTGGTGATGTCGGAAGATCGCGCCAAGGAACTGGGAGCAAAGCCTCTGGCCCGCTTTGTCGCTTATGCGACGGCGGGGTGTCCACCGGAAGAGATGGGGATTGGGCCGGTGTTTGCGATTCCGAAAGTTTTGCAGCTCGCCGGGCTCACGCTCGATCAAATTGACGTGATCGAACTGAACGAAGCTTTTGCCGCACAGTCCCTGGCGGTGATTAAGACTCTGGGCCTCGACATCGACAAAGTGAATGTGAATGGCGGCGCGATCGCGCTGGGTCATCCGCTCGGTTGCACTGGGGCCAAGCTCACCGCCTCGATACTGCGAGAGTTGGAGCGGCGCAACGGCCGCTATGGCATGGTGACGATGTGCGTCGGCGGCGGCATGGGCGCTGCGGGGATTTTTGAGAGACTTTGAGACTCTTTGGGTTGTTCCAATAGGTCCGATAGGGCCTATTGGACCTATTGATTAAACTGAAAGGACCGTTATGGCAGCCGCAATCGAAGCAAAACAGATCGTCAAGGGTGGTAGCTTTCTGATTGAAGAGCAAACCCCCGAGAGCATTTTCACGCCCGGTGATTTCAATGAAGAGCATCGCATGATTGCCGATACCACGCGGCAGTTCATGGATGCAGAGGTTCTGCCGCGCATACCCGAGCTCGAGAACAAGGACTGGAAGCTGGCGCGCGAGTTGGTCAAGAAAGCTGCCGAGCTGGGCCTGGTGGGCGCGAATATTCCGGAAGAATATGGTGGTTTGGGACTCGATCAGACGAGCGGCGCGATCATCGCTGAGAACATCGGGCGATCGGCTTCGTTTGCCACCACCCTCGGCGCGCAGAGTGGCATCGGCCTGTTGCCAATCCTCTATTTCGGCACCGAAGCCGCCAAGCAAAAATACCTGCCGACCATTGCCGCCGGTGATTTAATCACGGCCTACGCTTTGACTGAGGCAGGCTCAGGCTCAGACGCCATGGCCGCCAAGGCAACCGCAAAGTTGAGCAGCGACGGGAAGGAATACATTCTCAATGGCGAGAAGATGTTCATTACCAATGGCGGCTTTGCCGACATCTTCATCGTATTCGCGAAAGTCGACGGCGATAAGTTTTCCGCCTTCATCGTAGAGCGGCAGGAAGGCTGCAAGAGCGGCGCGGAAGAGCACAAGATGGGCATCAAAGGATCGAGTACGACCCCTTTGATTCTCGCTGACGCTCGCACGCCGGTCGAAAATTTGCTCGGCGAAATAGGCAAGGGCCACAAGATAGCCTTCAACATTCTCAACATCGGGCGCTTTAAGCTGGGGGCGATGTGTCTGGGCGGAATGAA
Source organism: Blastocatellia bacterium (assembly GCA_033850605.1). Classification (GTDB taxonomy): domain Bacteria; phylum Acidobacteriota; class Blastocatellia; order Pyrinomonadales; family Pyrinomonadaceae; genus UBA11740. The sequence continues at coordinate 3,803 of JAWWPL010000117.1, forward strand.
ATTGGCGATGCAGGAATCCGTTCGCTATGCGAACGAACGGCAGCAGTTTGGCAAATCGATTTCGTCGTTCGGCGCGATCAAATCGAAGCTCGGCGAGATGGCGATTCGCACCTGGGTCGGTGAAGCGATGATTTACCGAACGCTGGGAATGATCGAAGAAGGTCTCGGCGCAGTCGCAGATTCCAAAGACATGGACGCGCGTCTTAAAGCCATCGAAGAATATGCAGCCGAGTGTTCGATCATTAAGGTGGCGCTGTCTGAATACTGCGACTTTGTCACGGATGAGATGGTGCAGATCTTTGGCGGCTACGGATACTCAGCCGACTATCCAGCGGAACGCGCCTATCGCGACACGCGCATCAACCGGATCTTTGAAGGCACGAATGAAATCAATCGCATGCTGATTCCCGGCCGCTTAATGAAGGCTGCCTTGAGTGGACGTCTGGCATTGCTGCCTGCGGCCCAGGCATTAATGGATGAGATCCTTTCACCTTCGATGACCAGCTTCGATCTGGATGAGAGTCTGCTGGCTACCGAGCAAAAGCTGGCTCAGAACGCCAAGAAGGTTGCCTTAATGACGCTGGGAACGGCGGCGCAAAAGTACATGATGGGACTGTCTGAGCAGCAGGAAATCCTGATGAGCGTGGCGGATATCATCATGGACACGTACGCGATGGAATCAGCAATCCTGCGCACGAAGAAGATGGCAGCCGCCCACGGTGAAACTGTGGCAGCGCAGTACGTCGAGATGACGCGCGTCTTTTGTAACGATGCGGTCGAGCGGATCGAAGCCGCAGCGAAAAACACTTTGGCGGCCATGGCGGAGGGCGATGAATTGCGGACACTGCTGGCAGCGTTGCGTCGCTTTACCAAGATGACGCCGATGAACACAGTTGCCGCGCGCCAAAAGATCGCGAATGCGATGATTGAAGCGAACCGGTACGTGTACTGAAGGTTTTTTCATTTTTGCAGTTTGGATTAAGCCGTTTAGAGAGTGGGCGGTGGCTAATGATTTGAAATTTCAAATTTGAGATTTCAAATTCGGGGCTACAATCCCGCGCGAGTTTGGGTGGCTTTCCTCAGCTAAAGCGGAGGAAGTCAGCACCAGCTGAATATTTCCAGCGCGGGAGAGGCTCCGATGAAGTACAAACGGTTTGAGGAATTACCTGTTTGGAAAGCGGCGATTGAGTTAGCGGTGGGTGTGTTTGCTCTTACTGCGAGGCCGACATTTAAGACTTATGCGAGCCTGAGAAACCAATTGGAACGAGCTGCAGTCTCAGTTTCGAACAACGTCGCGGAAGGCTTCGAGCGAGGGACGACGCCAGAGCTCCTGACCTTTATCTACATATCACGAGGGTCGGCCGGCGAGACAAGATCGATGCTGTGTTTGCTTGAGCGGTTACCTGGGATACCTGATCTCAGATCTGAAATTTCAAATTTGAAATCAAAAGCAGA
>JAWWPL010000190.1:0-14838 GCA_033850605.1 Blastocatellia bacterium
TCTATGACGCTGCCGGCAACAATCCCTTAATCTCTCGCACCACGCGCTTCACTTCTTCCTGATCCGCCAGAGCAATCATGAAGAACTTATAACCCTGATGGAAGCAGATGACGCCGTTCGCAAACAGCCACACTCCGTCCAGAAAAGGATTGCCGCCGAAGATCAAACTTATCGGGGCGCCGGTTAGGCCGGCCGGACTGGCGATCTGCGCGAACATTGCGGCGCCGGCGGCGCAACTGAACGCACCCAGCAAAGGCGCGCCCACGTACTTCGCAATCTTGCGTTGAAACTCAACTCGTTCGCGCTCGGCTTCGCTTAGTTCACCCGCGGCGATGCGCGCTTCCTGTTTCTGCAGATACTCGTCGAACTTCTCGCTGACTTTTTTCAATCCCAAAACCGGCAGCGCGGAATGTGTAAACCAATGAGGATGGGAACCCAAAAGAACTGCATCGATACCAGGGAATGATGCGCCCAGGCGAACACCCAAAATTAATGAGAATGAAACTGCCGCCGCTTTGCCAGGGTTCTCTTTGACCCACTCCTTCGCCTTCATTAAGCCTGCGGTGGCGGCAGCGGTAGCCCGCGTTGCCCGCACGCCCTTGCCGGCAAACTTTGTGGCCGTGGTGGCATAGTCGACCGCTTCATCGAAAACTTTTTCCGCTTTCTTCCCGGCCGGTCCGGCGGCGTCACGAATAATTTTGCCGGCATCTTTGGCGCGCCGCTTCGCTTCGTCCACGGCTTTGCCCGCTGTTTCGCGCAGCTTGTTATCGTCGGCGAACCGGCCGGCCTCTACCCGCAGATGTTCCGCGCCGCCGGCAATCGTCTGCGCGCCGCGCCGCGCGGCATCACCGGCTACGCGGGCAGTGTCCTCGACCATGCCGGTCACGTTGAGTTTCTCGTCGAGCTCGCGGGCTTTTCGTTTAGCTGCCCGATGCAGATCATCAAACTTCTCTTTGTAGTCAGTCATCGCTTAAATGCTCCCCCGTCATTTTACGCCAAGTTACACCTCAGAGTTCGGGAATAGTTTGCGAGCCATACGGTTTGGAGTTCCGCCTTCAGGCGGATCCTATTTCTTCACAAGTCCGCCTGAAGGCGGGACTCCGAACAAATGTCTTCTCTCCACGCCTTTACTTTTGGCTTCTTCCTTCTTACTTTTGCCTTATGCCGAAATGTCCGACGTGCGGAAAGCTGGTTGAATGGCAGGATAATCCCCACCGTCCTTTCTGTTCAGAGCGATGCAAATTGATAGATTTCAGCCGCTGGGCCAATGAAGAGTACCTGGTGCCCGGCCAAAGAATTAATCCCGAAGCGACCGAACAGCACGACCCGAATGAAGGTCCGGAAAACGAACAGGCCCATGGTGAGTGAACGATGTTGAATAGCAGGTTAAGAGCTTCTATCGGGTTTGGGGTTATCGCCTTGCTACTATCGACGTGCGGCGGATGCAGGAAGCAGGCTGGGTCAAACCCAAATTCGTCGTCGCCTGCAAACAAGACCTTACCAAAAACTGCGCCGGCCAGTGCTTATGGTTGGACGCAGGCCGACAATCAACGAATGACGTTGGCCAACTACAAAGGCAAGGTCGTGCTGCTGGATTTTTATGCGACGTGGTGCGAGCCTTGTCGCGCTGAAACACCACAACTGGTCAAACTCCAACAGCAATATGCCGGCCAGGGCCTGCAGGTAATTGGGTTGAATGTCGGTGGCGAAGACGATCGCGCGGAGGTTCCAGCATATGCGAAAGAATTTAACATTCAGTATCCACTGGGCTTTCCCGAAGACGAGTTCGCGGACGAATACCTCGGCGACAATCAAAATATTCCGCAGGCGTTTCTCTTCGATCGCAGCGGGAAACTGGTCAAGCGGTTCGTGGGTTACAGCGAAGACTCGGGAGCTGAGATCGATAGCATTATTCAGTCGTTACTGATCGACCCTCCAATAGACAAAAAATGATCCGTGAAAAACTGATCGACAAAAACATAGGCGACCACAAGAGGTTTCGCTGGCGCAGCCATGAAATCTCGCGCATCGAGGGCTTGAGCGATGGCGTCTTCGCGTTCGCTGTGACTTTGTTGGTTGTCTCGCTGGAAGTGCCGAAGACTTTCAATGAGTTGATGGAGACGATGCACGGCTTTGGAGCGTTTGCCATCAGCTTCACGCTGCTCTTCATTGTCTGGTTTAATCAATACAAATTCTTCCGGCGTTACGGCCTGCAGGATGTCCTGACCGTCTGTTTGAACGCAATCCTTCTGTTCGTGGTCCTGTTCTACGTTTACCCGCTGAAATTTCTTTTCACGTTGCTGGTGAGCCTGTTTACCGGAGGCCAGGGCCACGTGCGTTTGGCAGGCGGCGTAGAGGGAATGATGATCGATAGCGCAAAACAAGTCTCGACCTTGATGATTATTTTCGGCGCAGGCTATATCGCGGTCTTCGGCGTCTTCGTGCTGCTTTATTTCCACGCCTATCGAAAGCGGTTCGAACTGGATCTCAACGAGTTGGAAATATTCGACACCCGCAAAGACATTCAGGAAAGCTTTGTTAACGTGGGTATCGGCTCGCTTTCGGTGGCGATCGCGGCACTGGGCGGGGAGCGCTACTCTTTTCCGGCGGGAATGGCATATATGCTCAACGCGCTCGTGTCGCCCCTGCACGGAATGATCATGGGTAAGCGCCGGCGAAAACTCGAAGAACGAGCTAGCGTCAATAACATCCAATCGAACTAGTCATGATTCTTGATCTGGAGTTTTGGCCTACACTCGCCTTCGGCGTCGTCATGGCGTCATGGTTCGCATTTGCGGCGGTTTTCCTGGTGTTCTTTAGTAAGAAGCCGCCCTCCGCGCCCGACAGTAAACGCGAACGCACGTCAATCGCCGGCATCGCGTTGCAAGGGATCGGTTACGCGGTCGTATGGTCTATCCGTCGCCCACCGTTTACCCCGATTGTTCCCCTGGGAGAACTATTTGAAGTTGGCGCCGCAATCATAACCATGATCCTGGCAATCGGATCGGTATGGTTCATTTCAGCCGCCGTGCGCACGCTCGGAAAGCAGTGGAGTTTGGCCGCCCGTGTCTTGGAAGGACATAATTTGATCACAACCGGTCCCTATAATGTGGTGCGCAATCCGATCTACAGCGGAATGTTCGGTATGTTGCTGGCGACAGGCCTGGCAATCAGCCACTGGATCGGGTTGTTAATAGCTGTCATCGTGTTCGCCTTAGGTACGATGGTGCGGGTTCGCAGTGAAGAGAAGCTTCTCCGCGAAGCGTTCGGAGCGGAATTCGCGGCCTATGCCGGCAAAGTCCCGGCGGTAGTGCCTTTCTTCTTTTGAGAGATCCATTTTGAAACGAGCAAAAATACTAGCCACGATCGGTCCCGCTTCGCGCGATGCGAAAGTGATGGAAGCACTGCTGGCCGCCGGCGTTGACGGCGTGCGTATTAACATGTCGCACGGAACGCACGAAGAAAAGGCGCAGGATATTGTCATGGCGCGCACCTGCGCCGAAAAGATGAACCGGCCGCTGGCGGTGCTGATTGATCTTTCCGGGCCAAAGATTCGGACGCGCGCGCTCAAGAATCATCAGCTGGTCAAGCTGGAAGACAACCAGCAATTCGTTATCACGACGCGCGACATTGAAGGCGACAATACTCAAGTAGCAACGAACTACGATGGCATGCCCCGTGATGTGTTCACGGGCGCGCGCATCCTGCTTGACGACGGCGCGATCGAACTACGTGTTGAGAGCACGACTGAAACCGACGTCGTTTGCCGGGTGATTAATGGCGGAATGCTTGGCGAGCGTAAGGGCATTAATCTACCCGGTATAACACTGCCAATTCCGTCGATGACCGCAAAGGATCGGGACGACTTGAAATGGGCGGCCCGGCAGGACGTCGATTATTTTGCGCTGTCGTTTGTCCGCAGCGGCGCTGATTGCGCCGAAGCTAAAGAGCTGATTAAGCGCGCCGGCAGTGCGGCGCCGCTGATCGCCAAGATCGAGAAGTCCGAAGCCATCGATCATCTCGAAGAGATCATCGACGCCGCCGATGGCGTGATGGTGGCGCGTGGCGATTTGGGAGTGGAAACGAGCGTCGAGCTCGTGCCGGTTTATCAAAAGCAAATCATCGAACAGGCAAATGACGCCGGCAAGCTGGTTATTACCGCTACACAGATGCTGCAGTCCATGGTTTCCAGCCCGCGGCCCACGCGCGCCGAAGCTACTGACGTCGCTAACGCCGTATGGGACGGATCGGATTGCTTGATGTTGTCGGGCGAAACTGCGACAGGACTCTATCCGGTGGCGTCTGTCGCCACCATGGCGCGCATCATTGAGACGGCCGAAACTCGCCACGAAAAAGGATCCATTGTCAGTAAGCTGGTGGGAAGACAGACCGGTCGCGTCAGTCGCGCCCTGTGCGAGGCAGCCGCCTTTGCCGCCGACGAGATGAATACGCGGATCATTGCCTGCTTCACCGAGTCAGGCTTGATGGCCCGGCGGCTGTCGAGCCTCAGGCCGGATCAACGCGTCATTGCCCTTACTTCATCGCGCGAGGCGATGAACGAACTGGCACTGATCTGGGGCGTTGAGTCGGTCATGATCTCACGCTCAAGAAGCACCGAGGAGATACTGAAGATTGGCGAACAGGCTTTGCTTCAAGCCGATCTGGTGGAGATTGGAGAGACAGTGGTGATTATGGCTGGCCGCCTGTCCGGCCTGGGCTTGTCGAGTTCAGTGACGCTGTATACGGTCGAAGGGGATATTCACGAGACGATGTAGCTTAGCATGGTAGTGAGCACAGACCCTGTGATGGCTGAGGAGCCTCTTGTGGTCTTAACCTCTGGTGCGACACGTGAAGATTTTCGAAACGCTAAGGTGTTCGCAAATCAGCGCCGGCCATAAGACCGGCGACAGACAAGTCCTCATCCAGTTCAGGCCAGTGCAGAGAAGTTCCGCCGCCGCCGGTTTCATACTTCGCCCGTTTATCGGGCGTAGCGTTGCGCAGTACAGGAAGCCAAATGATTGGTACGCTAAGGCAACGCCCGTCGGTGAGCGAAACGTGCATCATCTCTTCACCAAAGTTAACCGACTTGGCCAAGGCCGTTGTCGGGACATAAGCTCTTTGAGATTCGCTCATTCGACTGATTTTGGAGTACGGCAGTAGGCACGACGCAGCTTCTGATTGTTTGGAGTTCCGCCTTTAGGCGGCGTGCTCACCAGGGAAAGGCCGCCTAAAGGCGGAACTCCGAACCCAAAGCGCCGCCGATGGCGGCGCACTCCAAATGCTTATTCCGCTCGCAGCACTTGACCCACGCGTTCTTTCTCTTTTTGTTTCTGTTCCCGCCGGATCTGTACGGGCGTCATCTGTGGGTCGCGCCAGTTGTCGAGGATGCCGACCTGATGGACGCATTGGATCGTGCAGGTAGGTGCGCACCATTTTTCGGTTTTGTATTCCCGCTTGAAATCTTCCATCGTGTAATCTTCGAGCGGCGTGCCGGGGTAGCCGCGCTGCTGCGAGCACCAATGCACCAGCCCGTCTTCACATATATAGAGATAGCGCGAGCCCGAGCGGCAACGCCATTCGTAAGGCTTGCCTTCGGCGATGCTGTCCTGAAACCAATTGAGCCGCGCGTGGTCTTTGTTGCCCAGCTTCTTCACAGCGTGGAAGATCTGTTTTTCGTTTTCGGTGAGCGGCTTGAGCGTTCCGTCTCCGTCATGAATTACCCCGACAGTTGTTGAGAAGCCGAGTTCAACCGCGCGCTTCGCGACCGCCAGCGCATCTTCGGGTTGCTTAATCCCGCCACCGATTACCGAGTTGATGTTGATATGAAAGTCAGCGTGTTCAGCCAGGTAACGTAATTTCTTGTCCAGCACGCGCAGACTCTTGCGCGAGACTTCGTCCGGGTTGACGTTATCGATGCTGATTTGCAGGGCTTCCAGACCCGCTTCGTTCAGTCGCTTGATCCGATCTGGGGTGAAGTAATAGCCATTGGAAATCAACCCGGCAATCATTCCGTGCGAACGAATATGGCTGATGATCTTATCGAGTTCGGGGTGCATCATGGGCTCGCCGCCCGAAATGGTAACAATTGAGGTACCCAGCTCGGCGAGCTTATCCAGGCGCCGCTTCATTAGATCCAGCGGCACCGGCTTGGAAACCTGATCGTATTCGTTGCAGTACCCGCAGGCGAGATTACAGCGCCGCATCGGAATGATGTGCGCCAGCACGACATGGTTGGTCGAAGCCAACGCGCGCGTGATGAAAGCCGCTTGCCGGACTTTCCATTTAAGAAACGTAGTCTTTCGCATGCCAAATACAGGAACCCGGGTTTCAGAAGAATATGCCGACGATGCCCGAGAAGGCAAGAACGCTCAGCACCTGAGAGCAGCTAAAACATCGAAGGGCTCCGGTTTCCCGAAGCCCTTCACTAGTTGAAATCGAGGCGAATCTTAGCCCTTTACTCGCTTCACGCTCGCGTCCAGGTTGAGAATGAACTCACTCGGTGAAATCGACTGGTTCTTTTGCACGTTGGTCAAACGCACCGTAGTCGCATCGTCGTTCTTTTCAACCATCTTGGTCTGAACCGGGAACCCTTCCTTGTCGACCCACACTTCGATGTACTTGTAACTTGCCGTGCCCTTCGGAGTAACTCTGAAGTGCTGTGTCCAAACGCCGCCGCCCAACGTCTCTTCGCGCTGGTCCTGGAACTCGCCAAACCTCGTGCGAAGCTGGGCTGCCGACATACCCATCAGCTGGAGCACATCATTGTTCTTGGCTCCTCCAACTGAACTGGTAGTGCCGACAATAACGGTCTTCAGCCGCGGCCTGTAGAACATATAGCTGCCCTTTGAAATTGCCAGCGTTTCGTGCTGAGGACTGGTCCAATCGAGGCGCATGAAGGACGCTCGACTTCCGCCCGGCCCGGGGATGTAAAGCACCACGCCCTGATACGTGTCTTCTTCGCGCAGCTGCGCGTTGTATTTCCACATGCTGATGTTGGCGCGCAGGGTCTTCAGGTTCTGCTGGTTCGTTGCCATTCGACTCAGAACGGAACTCACGAACCCAGCACCCTGAGCATTTGCTGTTGGGGTAGAAGAAATGGACAGCGTTAACAGCAACCCAACCGCTAAACCAAAAGAAAATATTTTTTTCATCATAGCTCCTAAAACTGAAGGCCCCTGCGGGCCCCATGATTTGCCTCGAGTGCGCTGGAAAAAGATTTCGCGCCCCAGGCCGATTTATGTTGGAAAATTATAAAGCATGGTCAGCGAATGTCAACCTCATAGCCGATTAATCTCCTCGAAGGGTCATATAGCGGACGGACAACGCCGACCTGTGCCCCGGTTCGACCCGGTAACTGCCGCACGCGCCGCTCGATCTCGGCCTTATCTAACTGAGCACCAACAACATCGGTGTTCATAACGATCGTGGTCTGGCCCATATGAGTGCGCTGAAAAGCGCTGTTTTCAAACCAGCCTTTGGGCGTCAGAAATATGAAAACCAGGATTAACACGCAGAGAACGTCCCACTGCCAGGAGGTCCGGGGGTATGTCCAAAAAACTACCTTCTTTGTTGTCTCTGCTATGAAGCCCATGGTTTTATCCTCGTCCGCCGTGATTATTAGCCGGACGCCGCGGATTTGTCGAGGCAAATATGGTTCCGAACCGTCGGTAGTGCCCTAATCACCGTCGCGTGTCACGAGGTCAGTACCGACCTGTCAATGCCATTGCGTTTGGATAGATTCTACCCCGGCACAGAGCGTGGCCGCTGGTTAGACTATGTGGCCATCGCGCATCTGTATGATGCGCTGGCAGGCTGCGGCCGCTTCGGGATTGTGAGTGATCATAATGATGGTCTGATTGAAGCGGTCGTTTAATTCACGAAACATCTTCAGGACGAGAGCCGAATTCTCAGTGTCAAGATTGCCGGTAGGTTCATCCGCCAACACGATCGCCGGCCGGTTAACCACCGCGCGCGCCAACGCCACACGTTGCTGCTCGCCGCCGGAGAGCTCCAGCGGTTTGTGATGCATCTTGTCCTCTAAGCGAAGCATGCGCAGGATTTCGCGCCTCCGGTCGGGATCTTCCGAGCCGTTCCCATGAATTCGTTCCGCGAGTCGCAGGTTGCCTTCCGCCGTCAACGTCGGAAACAAATTGAAACGCTGAAAAACGAATCCAATCTTGCGCCGTCGGATATCTGTACGCCTGGAATCAGAAGCAGCCGTCAGGTCCTCGCCATCGATGATGATGCGTCCCTTGGTGGGTGTCAGAAGGCCACCCATTAGATGCAGCATGGTTGATTTGCCACAGCCGGAGGGGCCCATCACAGCAAGAAATTCGCCTTCCTGAACTGTCAGGTCAATGCCACGGAGAGCCGGCACGTCGACTTTGCCGACGCGATAAGTTTTTTCAAGATTCTCAGCTTTTAGAATGATAGCCATTTAAGAATGAAAGCCGGTCAAGAGATCGCCTGGACTCACTAGTGAAATTAATCCGACAGTAGATTCAAAAGCTTCAACGCCGAAGATTCATTCATAGGCCAGAGCGGTAACTGGATCAAGGTTTGCCGCGCGGGCGGCAGGATATAAGGCGCCCAGCGCACCGCCCGCTATTCCAATTATCGCAGCGGTCAATGCCCACCAGCCGCCGAATTCAAAAATCAGACCAGTCGCCTTATGAATACCGAAACCTGCCAACGCCGCCAGCGCAAAACCTACCGCCAGACCCATGAAGCTGATTGCCAGGGCTTCCCGCTCGATCTCGCTGATAATGTACCGCCGCGAGGCGCCCATTGCCTTCAGAATGCCGATCTCCCGAGTCCGTTCGGTGATCGTGGTGTGCATGGCCAGCATGACGACTAGAGCGCTTACCACGGCTGCCAACACAACCAGGACGCGCATGAAAATAGCCAGCCCCGGAATCGAATTCTCAATACTGGGAAAGAAGTCAGCGGTTAGCTGGACTTTGTTCCCCTTAAGCTGTTCGTTGATTCGTTGCGCTACAGCGATCTGATCGGCGGAATTTTTGCACTTCACCAGAATATAGCTGCACTTGCCGGGAGCTTCGAGAAAGTCTTGCATGGCCCCGAGCGTTAACTTGGCGCGCGCGCCGGATTCAGGCGCGTAAATTCCGACGACCTTGAAGTCCTTATCGCCGTAGAGTTTCACGGAACTACCGACAGGATGGTTACGGCTGGCCTTGGTTTCATCGATGACAATTTCGTTGAAGGCCTTTGGGCCGCGACCCTGCACCAAGCGAACATTGCTCATCTGCGCAAAACTATCCCAGTCGACGCCTTCAACCTGATCTACTCCCCACACTCCGCTGGCATAAAAGTGCCGAATCACAGGAACGGCGGACTCAACCCCTTCAACCTGCTTGAGCAAGTCCACATATGTCGTACTTAGATTTGCAGTGGTGGTACCGGTGAACGACCCCTGGCGGGTAAAGATTATTTCGGCGCGCACGTTCGATGAACGCCGCTGCAAATCATCGGACATTCCGCGCGACAGACCGGTAAATAACATCACCAGGGTCACGCCCAGCGCGACCCCCAGGACGCTAATCGCGGAACGAAGGGGACGTTGGCGAATGTTTGAAATGACTAAGTTGTCCACTTAAACGGGGGCCTCTTTCTCAAACCGGGAATATTAATACAAGCGGTGGTGAAAGCCTAACTGGAAGGATGCCGACTTGGGACGTTGGAAAAAGCTCTTAACTGGTTAGAGTCCTGGTGAGGGCGTTCTCTGCGCCACCTTTGCGTCAACTGCGTCCCAGTGATGAGTTTTTCGCGGACCGGATTCACCGCCGGCGCAGAGAATGCAGAGATCAAAATCAGATTAAGACACGCCCCTGAGCGGTATTAGTTCTTCGGCGGCGCGGGCTGTTTGTCGGCGTCCAGATCGACCTCCCGTAAGCCCCATTTGTTCTCTAGCACAAATGCGTCTGGCGGATAATCGTGATCCAGCGTTACGGATTCGGGAGCCTGATACGTGATGGTTATCTTATAGTGATCTTGAGGCCTGGTTATTCCCACCTGGGCAGGCAGAAGGGCTTCGCCCCCGGCGCCGAAGCTTTTCAACTCGCCATAGGTAACATCGGTTACCAACACACCTTTCTCGTCAAAGGTCTGTAGACGAGCCAGACGGATGCCGTTAACTCGATCGAACCAAAAACGCCTGAGCAGTCGTGCATTACCATCGCCGAGGGTTTGTAATTCCTCGAGGAAGTAATAGCCGCGTACGACTCGCTTGGTCGTGTCCAGCTTGGCCGGATCCTTTTCCGATTCAAAGAACTCACTCTGCACGTACATAACGCCGGGCGCGTGCTGATCGATCGGACGGACCAAAAGGGCGTCGGTAAGGTGTTGCGGCCGCAGGTTGGAAAGCGCGTTAACCGCTTGTGCTTCGGAATTCGGCTTGGCCTTCTTGTTCTGATTCACCGTCGAGTTGCCATCCATTTCCAACTTGCGGTAAACGGCGTTATTAGTCCCGCGCACAAAGGTGCGATATTTGTCCTCGCCTTTGAGAACTGCAATTCGAAAATGCTCACCATCGGACGTCATCTGAGCAACATCTCCGATGGCCAGCGGTCCCTGCACAACCAGGTAAACCTTGGCAGGACGCTGCAGAGTGATCGAGCCGTCAGCCGTGCGATATTTTTCAGCGATGCCCGAAGTAGCAAAGGAAGTGTCCTCGAATTGAATGTCTACTTTGCCATGGAGCGAACGCGCTGCCGCCAGATTGTTGACTACCCTAATCAGCTGGGCCGTGTCGGCCTGAGACAGAGGCGTAAGGAGTTTCTCGATCTCGACGGGTTTATGGACTATGTTGCAAGCCGTAGCCAGCGGAAGAATGATAGCTAGCGCCAAAGTAATGGCCGGCCGTAATGTGGCAGCCGGCGAACCGGCAATATAATTCAGCATTAACGATCAAATAGGCCGGCGCTGAGGCGGTCGCCGGCACAATCATAAGTAAACATTTTCAGGACGCCTCACGCTAACAAAGCACCTTCGCAGTTGTCAACGCGACTGCGAACTGGCGAGTCAACTTAGATCGAGTCTGCTTAAGGGTGCCGGTGAGGTTGCCGCTGCTGGTTGCGGCTGGGCTCGTAGTCGCGCCTGTAATGTTGCCGACCGTGCTCGTAGTGTTTTGCTTACAATCCGGATGAAAACCGGAGGTTCTAAGATATCGGGTTACGTCGTAATCCCGTCCTAGCGACAAGATGCATGTTCACAGCCGCACCCGATCTCCATGACACCCGACTTCTCAGCTTCCCGACAGTACTCGCTGCAATACTTGCTGCCTTGTTCCGGTGGACAGTCGCAGGCACCGTGCGCACACGTTGCGGTAGTTTCTTCGGCCATTAGAGTAACCTCCTCTGATATTTGGTCGGGCGTCGTCGATTGCTTAGGGGGTTCTGTGGGTATGCTAGGCCCCAACCCGGGTCAGGTCAAGACAGCTCAGCCTGGGGGTAGTGTCGTATCTCTAGAGATCGCCGAACTAAGCAAACGATCCACGAAAACACACGAAGCGGAAGTAGTCTAAGAATCAGCGAAGCTTCGACAACCGTTCAGCCGCTAACAGCAGGGTCTCGTCCTTCTTACAAAAACAGAACCGCACCTGCTGCGAGCCGAGCGCAGGATCGCTGTAGAAGCTCGATCCGGGGACACAGGCGACGCCAACTTCGCGAATCAGGTGGCGGGTGAACTCGACATCGTCCTTAAAACCAAAAGCACTGATATCCGTCATAACGTAGTAAGCGCCATCAGGAGAAAAAGTTCCAAAACCTGCGCGTTCCAGTTCGGGCAGAATCAAATCGCGGCGAGCGCGATAGTCGCTTTGCAGTTGCTCGTAATACCGAGGCGGTAAAGAAAGCGCATAGGCGCCCGCGCCTTGCAGCGGCGCCGCCGCACCTACGGTCAAAAAGTCGTGCACCTTGCGCACCGCACTGGTAATCTCCGGCGCGGCGATGCAGTAGCCAACGCGCCAACCCGTCACCGAATAAGTTTTCGACATTGAGTTGACGATTACAGTGCGATCGCGCATGCCCGGGATCTGGGCCATCGAGATATGGGAAATCTCGGCTCCCGCGCGCGGATAGAGAATGTGTTCGTAGATTTCATCCGTGAAACAGAGCGCGTCAAATTCCTGACACAGTCCGGCGATGAACTCCATTTCGCCGCGCGTGAAAACTTTGCCTGTGGGATTGTTCGGGTTGCAGATTATGATCGCTTTCGTTTTCGGATTGAAAGCTGCGCGCAGTTCATCGTAATCGAAGCTCCAATCAGGCGGCCGTAGCGCGACATGTCGCGGTCGCGCGTCCGAAAGGATTGCATCGGGCGCATAGTTTTCATAAAACGGTTCGAAGACAACTACTTCCTCGCCCGGATCGACAGTCGCCATCATGGCGGCGATCATTCCTTCGGTTGAGCCGCAGGTGACCGTGATTTCGGTTTCCGGATCGATATCCAAACCGAGATACCATTTCGTCTTGCGTGCAATGGCTTCGCGGAAATCCTTCGCGCCCCAGGTGATCGCGTACTGATTGACATCATCGGCGATCGCCTGCATAGCCACCTGTTTGATATCTTCCGGCGCCGCAAAATCCGGAAAGCCCTGCGAAAGATTCACTGCGCCGTACTTCATTGCTTCGCGCGTCATCTCGCGAATGACCGATTCGGTGAACCGCTGGGCCTTCTGCGAAACTCGGCTGATTCTTCCTGGAGCAGGCATGATCATGAGTCAATCCTCTTGCAAAAGTTCAGTTTGACACTACAATTAGCGAGAAGTGAAGATGCTCTCACAGGCCAAGGGGATGCGGCAAATGTTAAGCGCGACCGGTACTTCAATACGACGATTGGCAGGCGCCTTTACGCTTTTACTAGGCCTCCTTAGTTACGTCTTCTTACCAGGGATTGCCCAGACACCGAGAAGGGGAATCGAAAACCCCGCCGCCCTCAGTTCATTCTTCAAAGCTCTGGACGAGATGAAGAATGGCCACCGCCTTGAGCCGGTGCGTATCGCACATTACGGCGACTCACATACTGCTGCGGACATTCTGACGGCTGACATCCGGCGTCAATTTCAACATGACTTTGGCGATGGCGGTCCCGGCTACATGATTGCGCGAAACCCGTTCAGCACGCAGCGCCGGGGAGTGATTAGCGGGGCGACTGCGGGTTGGTCTATCGACGGCATCGGGAAAAATGCCGGCAACGATGGCTTCTATGGTCTGGCGGGAATCAGTTTAACTACTGAAAAGGCCAACGAGCGAATGTGGCTCGAAACTACCTGCAATCATTTCGATGTGTATTACCTGAAATGGCCAGGTGGCGGAACCATCGACATCACTGTTGATGGCGCGAGTGTTTTGAATCAACCGCTGTCTTTGAATTCAGATCTGCCGGAGCCTGATTATTTCCAGTACGACATGCCTTCGAGCAGCAGCCATCGGATCGAGATTCGCACCCTAAAACCTGGTCGAACTCGCATTCTGGGAATTGTCGCCGAACATATCGCGCCTCGCTCCGGAGTCTCTTACGATGTTCTCGGGATAAACGGCGCCCGTCTGGTGCGGCTGCTGAGTTGGAATTCCAACACGTTGGCTGACAACGTCATCGAGCGCAACCCTGACCTGATAATTCTCGCCTACGGCACCAACGAAGTGACCGATGGTAATTGGACAGTCGAGTCTTACGCGCACCTGCTTGGTGAAATCCTTGATCGGTTTCGGCGGGCCGCGCCGAAGGCCTCGATCATCGTTTTTGGGCCACCCGATCGCGCCGACAATCCCATGGCCGGAAGTAAGATGCCGCAGTTAATTGAAGCGCAGCGGCGAGCCGCGAAACTGGCGGGTGCAGCTTTTTGGTGTTCCTACGATGCTATGGGCGGATCTGGAGCAATGAACAATTGGGTGTCGCAGGGACTGGGGCAAGGCGATCACGTGCATCTGACCGGACCAGGCTATCTGAAAATGGGCGACATGTTCTACGAAGACTTAATGAAAGCTTACGCCGCTGACAAAGCGAAGCCTCGCCTGCCCACTGCTGCCAGTCGCTAACTCATCGCTTAACCAGTTGAATATTCGGTTAAGACAAGTCAACGACCACTAATTCACACTAAGCAACCTACCTTTTCTCTCCTTGTGAAACTTTGGGTGACTTCATCGATCGTCAGTTGACCAACTCACCCAGCGATAACCCCGGATCTGTTTTTTGGGCGAGACTGGAATGCCGCGCATATCGCGAAGGTCGAGGGTCCCTTTGGACTCAGGCGCGCCCTTCCTGCCCTTACGATAGGCATTGATCAGATCACCGTAGAACAACGCGGCCAACCTGTCATAACCGGCGGCGGTGAAATGAACGTGATCGAATCGCCCCAGGCCGCGAGCGACCCAGGTATTCATCGAACCCGCTCCGCCCATAGCGTCGTATTCGCTCCAAAAGGCAGTGCCGGCAAGAAAGGCTGCTCTCTTTTGGGCCTCCAGCAACAAAGGCATTCGTCGCACCGAGGTCCAGCCACCTGAACCAGCAACCGAACGATCGGGAGGCCCAATAATCAGAATCGAAGCGTCAGGAGCCGCGGATCTAAGGCGAGCGATTATTCCCGTCAACATGCGGGCATAAGAATCAACAGTCCAATCCAAATCAGTCACTTCATTTGTTCCGTAGGCAATCACAATCAAATCGGGCCGGTTGTGTGAGACGCTTTCCAGAAAACCGGGACTTCCGGACATCTCGTTCAGACGTTTCGCGCGTGCTCCATTGACACCCAGGGGCTGGTACAAAATGGTTCGTCCGTCATTCGCCGCAGAACCGTAAGAAGTAGTCCTGACGAGATGC
>JAWWPL010000232.1:0-3957 GCA_033850605.1 Blastocatellia bacterium
CAGAGTCGCAGGAAAAGCCGACCAGGTCTGCGGTAACGCGAACACTTCCTGGCAAACATAAAAGGCCGACGGAGCTGGTTCCAGCGACCTTCGTCCTATTTGGCTCCCGACAGTGGACCCTCTCCGCAACCTAGGTCCCTACTTCTCAAAGGTATCGTGAGACTCGGCGATTTCGCGGGTTAGACGATCGAACCTCAGCGCGTCCGGACTGCTCAAAGTGCCATTCTTCCGCATGCCTTCCCAGATAGCAGCGCTTTGTTTGTACAGAGCATCGGCTGTATCCCGCAATCCTCGCCGGTCGGATAACGCTGTTCTATTGCTTGCGGCGATTATCATCAGGGCCTCGCCCACGTCAGCGGACGCATACGCCCGATAGCTGCGGAGATAGACGTTGGTTGGATCGTCGATAGTGTCCGCGAGGAGAGCTTGAGTCTTGCGACATGCGTCCAGCGAGGCAGCGGCGTTGCCCTCCTTCGCCAGCGCGTCGCTGGTTTTTGCATAGCTCTCGATCAAATCCCAACGCTTCCATAAATCCAGCGGGTCAGCCCTGGCCGCCTCTTCGCGAATTACCAGGGCCTTGTTTTGGTGCACTAGAGCATCCACTGGCTTACCAATTCTGGCCAGCATGTTCCCAACCTTCAAATATGCTGACGAAAGATCGCTGCGGAATTGTGCGTTCTCCGGATCAGTAGCGGACTGCTCGGCGAAGATCTGTAACTCCTTGCCGTAACTCTCCAGGGCACCGTTGATATCGCCGAGATTCTCCTGCGCATTACCGACTTTTTCAAAATCGATTCCCAATTCCTCGCGATAATGGGCATTCATTGGATAGGCAATCGATAATTTCGAGTCCTGCGTGAGCGCCTGACGGCTCGCCGCCAAAGCGCCCACTGCGTTGCCCTGCCATAACATGACCTCGCTGCTTTTCCCGTAAACGAAAGGAACGGCTAGACGATATTTCTCATTGGAAGGCTCAGCTGCTAACAGCGCTTCAAAAATAGTCAATGCCCGCCCGAGACTTTCAGCCGCGCCAGTCGTCCCACCTTGTTCCAAAAGTATTTCTCCGACATCAGCGTGACTTACCCCAAGATTAAAGCGAGCTTGCATGTTCGTTGGGTCCTCTGCCGCTAAAGCTTCTCGCAACACTACCTCTCGGCGGGCATTCTCCAATCCGCCAGCCGTATCGCTGGTCTTCCACAGTAGCCTGCCGAACTCACGGTAGCTATCAGCGAGATCACCGCGGGCTGATGGGTCTTTCGGATTGCCGGCCACCAGAGTTTCCCGAATTCGCAGCGCTTTGCGATAGCTTTCTCTGGCGCCGGCAGTGTCACCCATATTGGCCCGCAAAGTCCTGCCCTGAACGTCGCCTACTTTCTCATACGCAGTTGCGAGTTCACGCTGAAGCGATGGATCATCATTCGCTTCCCCAGCCAGACTATCGAGATACTCCAGGGCATCCTTGACCAGCCTCTCGCGCACGGGCATTGATCCCGGAAGATCCTGGATCGCTTCGTTATAGTCGAACAGCACAGAGTGAGCCAGCTTACGCACCTGGTTGAATCGCCGTTCTGCTCTCGCTCCTGCCGCCTCTGCTCGAGCGCGCTCGCCGCGAGCCACGTGAGCCTCCCAGCCGATCGCAGCAATGCCAACAATTACGATCAAGCTAATGACCGCGGCCGCAGCGACGGCCACAGTGTTTCTGCGGACGAACTTAGTTGCGCGATAGGAGAGCGTCGCCTTGCGCGCCAACACCGGCAGACCCTCCAGGTGTCGGCGAATGTCTTCAGAGAATTGTCCGACGGAAGAGTACCGGCGGGACGGCTCTTTACGCATTGCCATCAACACGATGTTGTCGAGATCTCCAGCCAGCTTACGACGCAACTTTTCAGGCCGTCCGTCGCGAGTCTTGCTGACAGATTCCGGGGTGAGCTTCGTACCTTTCCGGCCACCGGTCGTCACCTCTTCAACGCGATCGATAACGGTGCTGGGTTTCTCCGGCTCACTGTCGCTAATGACTTGCGCGATGTCCTGGGGTAACAGTGTCTTGAAGCGATATGGGGAATGGCCGCTGAGCAACTCATACAGCAGGACTCCCAGGCTATACACGTCGCTAACAGTTGTTACATGTTCTCCCAGAACCTGCTCCGGGCTGGCATACTCCGGGGTCATCAGCCGCTGCAACATTCCTGTGGTTGCGGTTCTCTGGGTCGCCTCAGAGTGAAGGAGTTTGGCAATCCCAAAGTCGAGCAGCTTCGGCACACCCTCAGCGGTCACCAGGATATTGCTGGGCTTGATATCTCGATGAATCACAAGATGCTGATGCGCGTACTGAACCGCCGCGCACACCGTGCGGAATAGTTCGAGTCGAGCAGCCGTTGCGAGGCGTTGGGTGTCGCAGAACTCATCGATGGGCAGGCCTTCGATGTATTCCATTATGAAGTAGGGCAGACCAGTTTCTGTCGAGCCGCCATCGAACAGCCTGGCGATGTTTGGATGATCGAAGCCGGCCAGAATCTGCCGTTCATTGCGAAACCGAGCAAGAACCAGATCCGTGTCCATGCCTCGCTTGACCACTTTGATAGCAACTTGTTTCTGGTACTGATTATCGTCGCGCGTCGCCAGGTAAACGGTACCCATTCCTCCGCGACCAATCTCTCGATTGATCTTATAAAGCCCAATGTGCTGGCCGATCATGGCCTGGGCTTCATCCTCGACGAGTAACTGGGCGGCGTTACCGAACACTGACCCTTGAATAAATCCTTCCGCCTGATCATGTGAAGTCAAAAGCGCTGCCACTTTTGCCCGCAGGGCGTCATCCCCAGCGGACTGAGCGACAAGAAATGCGCTTCTTTCCTGGCCGTCAAGCACCAGAGCCGCATGAAACAATTCGTTAATTCGCTGCCAGCGTTCGGGAGTCATGATCAATTACTCATTGCTGATCTCAAGATGCAACCACGCGCGCGCCATCTTCCAATCGCGTTCAATGGTATCGGACGATACTTGCAAAACCTCGGCTATTTCGGCGACGGTTAAGCCCCCAAAAAACTTCATTTCCACAATCTTGCATTGCCGTGGATCGATGGTGGCAAGGTTTTTCAGCGCCTCATCCAGCGCGACCAGATTCACGTCCTGCTGCTCAAAAGAATTGACGGCCACTTCCAGGGACACGCGCAGCGCACCCCCACCTCGTTTTGCCGCCCGCCGATGTAACGCGTGGTTGACCAGAATACGCCGCATCATTTCCGCGGCAAGGCCGAAGAATTGCGCGCGGTTTTGCCAGTCTACGTTTTTCTGATCGATGAGCCGGAGGTAAGCCTCGTTGACTAGTGCGGTCGGCTGCAGAGTGTGATTGGGAAGTTCCTGACGCAGCCGATTAACCGCGATCCGCCGCAGTTCCTGGTACACGAGCGGCAGCATCTCGTCGAGCGCGGCCTTATCGCCGTTGCTCCAGTTGACGAGGAGCTGAGTAACACCTGTGGACGCGGAATTCTGCACTAACCAATCTTTCTACGTCACCAAGCTTACTCTCCGAGTCAGACAAAGCGAAATTGGCGAAGCGATGCGGGTTTTCAGCGCAAATTCCTGCGTTATCAGTGAAAGAGAATTTATCAACGCGATTGGATAACCGCCAGTCGTTTGTCGTAGGAGAACTGATGAAAACTGAAAACACCTTTATTAAGTGGATATTCTTCGCCTTCGTCCTGGTTGTACCCCTTGCCTGTAAACAGATCGGCTCCCTCTCTTCCAAGCCTACGAACTCCAACAGCAACGGCGGCGCAACAGCGACGGCCACTCCATTTGAACGCCCGCTGCAACTAACCGAGACGAGAACCCTAAAATACGCCAATCTGCAATTCACCCTGACAAAGGCAGTGATTTCCAATCGAGTGGCCAACGATCAGCCACAGGACAATACGAACCTGGCGCTGGCGGATATATCTCTCTCAGTCGTAAATA
>JAWWPL010000025.1:0-8311 GCA_033850605.1 Blastocatellia bacterium
ACGGCATGGAGTCAGTACCGGGAGCGGTAGCGACCGGGTCGCAACTTGCCCACGATCCAGGATCGCGATCACGAGACCCGGTCGCTACCGCTCCCGGTACTGACATCATCGCCAAATTAAGACACTATCGAGTGCCCAAACCCTTCGGCAAATCGCACGTTTCCCTGTATCATACGGAACGATTGCCCGCGAAATCTTCAGTCGCACGAGGAGTCACAATTCAATGCCCCAGAGCCCTGGTCTCGAAAATCGATCCGGTCAGCGCTATGTCCACGCCTTTCCTATCCGCGCTGAGTGGGACACAAACGACGGGATCCACATTGTGGCCGAAGGAGAGACGGATAACGTCGGTCCCGAAGGAACCTTGATCCATCTCCAGCGCGATTTACCTCCGGTCGGCAGCCGCGTTAATTTGCTGGTGCTCGGCGATGACGGCGACGGCGAGAAATTGCGCGTGATCGCTGAAGTGCTCCGCATTGAGCGTAACCCCAGTCATCCTCAGGCGGCCCTGCAAGTGCTCGGCGAAACAAATGAGTGGCGCGGCCTGGTCTGGGAGGAAGCTGGTATTAAAATGTCCGAGGCCGACACCAGCTATGATGATGACGAGTTCTGAATACTCGAGATAGATTGGCTCCAGCGAGCGATTCGACTTCATGACGCCAGATTCTAATCACCCCGCGGCAAGAGAGAGCGCCCAGTTAGCCGCCTGGGTGCAAACGCGAGCGATCCTGCGAATTATCATTATCCTGCTCGCGGTGGCCGCGTTTCTCTGGATGGTCTATAAGCTTACGACCGTCCTCCTCTTGATCATACTCTCAATTTTCTTTGCCTACCTGGTGGCGCCATTGGTCGACCTGGTGCAAAGACCAATTCGTCTCGGCGGACGGGAACGAGTCATAAACCGCGGAGTGGCGATTGGAATAGTCTACGTGGTGCTGTTTGTCGGATTCGGACTCGCGATCTATTTTCTGGCGCCTCAACTGGCTGCTCAATTTCCGGAATTCAAGATTCAAGCGACAACCTATTACAAGACCATCACGAGCGCATCGGATCGGCTCAATGGGTATTTCATGCAGCACCGCATGCCTGAGGGCATCGTAAAGACCGTTAATAATACCTTTCTGAATTTGATCGCCAGAGGCGGCGAACTCGCCAGCGCGGCCTTCGAACGAATGTTGGGGTTGATAATCTTCATACCCTGGGTGGTCCTGATTCCAATTCTGAGTTTTTTCTTCCTCAAGGACGCCGACAGCTTTCGACGATCAGTTCTGGCAATGCTGCCGCGTGGCCGTCTGCGCTGGCGCGGCGACGAGTTCTTCCAAGACGTAAACAGCACTTTGGCCGCTTACATCCGCACGCAATTAACGGCCTGTCTGCTGATTGGCGTGATTTGCAGCATTGGCTTTTGGCTGCTGGGTCTGCCCAGCCCGCTCGTCCTCGGTCTGATTGCCGGCATGCTCGAGTTTGTGCCCCTCGTCGGCCCACTCGTAGTGGCAATCCTCGCTATATTGCTCGCCCTGCTTCATTCGGGTTTCGGCCTAGCCTTCGCCGTGATGCTCTTCCTTGGCGTGCTGAGAATTATCGAGGATTATGTAATCTATCCTCGGCTAATCGGACAAGGAATCCACTTGCATCCGCTCGCGGTGATTCTGGCAATACTGGCTGGAGCCGAAATTGCGGGCGTCGCGGGAATCTTCCTGGCTATCCCGGTGATAGCGATTATTACCGTCAGCTATCGTCACTGGCTGGAGCATCGAGGCAGCGAGACTATAGCCGAGGTCTTGGAGGAGGCAGTCGTCGAAGCGAAGATGGATGCGGTAGGAGAGTTAGACCGCCCGACCGCCAGCACTACCGCGGACGAGATGGCCCGTGCCCGGCCGGACTTGCTCACCGGAGAGCTGAAGCCGGTTGAGCCGGAGTGAAAGGAACCTATTAGAGATAACCCATCGCCCGATGAACCGACGATGAAGGTTACCGTTAGGCGACGTCTTGCCAGTTCTCACCATCCTCCTGGCCGCAGAGCGGCGAAATGTTTATAGCTCACCTTGTCTGCAAAAGTTCCTAGATCCGGAGGAGCGCAATATCCTAACCTCGCCAACGGATTTCGCTCCTCTGGAGCTACAAAGTTTTTCCTACCCTAATTTCTATAAACATTTGGTCCCTCCGGGACCAAAGATACCGAAGAATCGACGTGCTTGTTAGGGGAACCACACACTAAGCCTTCGGAACTCTCTTTTCCATCAAATCAATAAATCGTTTGAAGTGATGTTCGGCATCGTGCGGACCGGGCGCTGCTTCAGGATGATATTGAACCGAAATAATGGGCAATGTCTTGTGACGCATGCCTTCGACACAATCGTCGTTGAGATTGACGTGCGTCACTTCAACTTCAGGCGGCAGGCTTTCGGCTTGCACCGCAAAGCCGTGGTTATGAGAAGTGATTTCCACATGGCCGTCGCGAGAATCCTTGACCGGCTGATTGCCGCCGCGGTGACCGAATGCGAGTTTGAAAGTCCGGCCGCCAAATGCGCGCCCCAACAGTTGATGGCCAAAGCAAATTCCGAATGTCGGTACGCCTGACTGTGCCAGTTGCTTCACTTCCTCGACTTCTTTGGTCATTGAGGCAGGATCACCGGGACCATTTGAAAGAAACACGCCGTCGGGTTTCATGGCAAATACTTTGGTAGCCGGCGTCGAAGCCGGAACCACCGTGATGCGACAGCCGGCCTGTGACAACTCTCGCAGCGAATTCAGCTTCACCCCAAAATCGTAGCAGACTACATGAAAGCGTTCATCAGCGAAGGCGGCGACCTCGTATGGCTCTTTAGTAGTGACGACACTCGCTAGTTCGCGATTCTCCATTGGCGGCGAGTTGCGCGCTTTCTCAATCACGCTGTCTGCATCGGCATCGGTCGTCGAAAGACAAGCGCGCATCGCGCCTTTATCGCGAATATGGCGCACTAAAGCGCGAGTGTCTACGTGATCAATAGCCACGATGTTCCAACGCTTCAGATAATCTTCGAGTGTTTCCTCTGAGCGCCAGTTTGAAGCCATGCGGCTAAACTCGCGAGCCACGAATCCTTCAACCCAGGGCCTCGACGATTCCCCGTCCTCGCTGTTCACGCCGTAGTTGCCTATTAAAGGATAGGTCATGCACACCACCTGGCCGGCGTAAGAAGGATCGGTGAGTACTTCCTGATAACCAGTCATCGAGGTGTTAAAAACCATCTCGCCCGTGCTCTCGCCCGCGGCGCCCCAGGAACGCCCGCGCCACACGCGGCCGTCTTCGAGAGCGAGGATTGCTGGTTTTGATTCCATGATTGCGATTGAATAAGTGAGAGGAGTATAGCGTCAGAGAATTTCAATTGCGACCGGCCAGCACCGAACTATTCCAGATCTCACCTGGCTGCAGCGCCAAGTGACATGAGCGCCCATGCCAAACCGTCTAAACGGCTCTCGACTGTCGCGTTTCGTCTTGGCCTTGAACAAGAACGATCCACGAAACCACAAACCGAACGAACGAACTCAATGCTTCGGGTATTTCGTGGATCGTCTTAACTGGCAAGGAAACTCACGGGGACACCACTCTCTGCCAAACACCTTTTGCTCTACTGTCTGCTGCTAACGGCCTCGCGCCGGCCCTTGAGGAACTGCTGAGCCTCATTCAGCCAGCGTTTCTCTGTGCGGTACTTGTACGCTGGGGAAGTCTTTACAGCGTCGATACAGGCCTGCATCGAACTGGCAGCCTCCTGGCTGTCACCCAGCCCGGCGTGCGCCCGTCCAATCTGGTATAGAGCCTCGGGGTCGTTGGGACGGTGATCGAGGAATCTCTCCAACACGTTTCGCGCGTCGCCGAACTGCCCGGCACCGATGTAAGTCGAGCCAATCTCGCGCCAGATTTCCTGTTGCGCGTGAGACTGATCGCGTTGCACGACTTGCTCGAAATGGCCGATGGCCTCACTCAGGCGGCCCTGAGCGCGAGCGATGCGGCCCAATTGATAGTGCGCATCCAGCTCTTCGGCATCAATGTCGATCGCGCGCTGAAAACGCTCGCGCGCCAGATCCAGTTCGCCTCGTTGTTGATGAATCAATCCAAGATTGTAATGCGCCGAGGAATCACGCGGGTTGATCGTGGCCGCTTCCAGGTTCTGCTTGAAAGCAGCTCGCGCGCGTTGATTGCCAAGTATGCCCGTGAAGTAACCGCGCAACAGAAAGAAGAGCATCAGCAACATGAACGGCGACGCCAGGATCGTGCTGAAGAGAGGAAGCAGTTTGATTGAGACCGGAAACGCAATTGTTCCGCTCACCACCATCACCAGCGTCGCGCGAATCCCCGACAAGCGCAGAGAAAGGCTCAGGGCAGGAACTGCCCAGCCCCCAAAAGCCAAGATGAATACCAGGAACGCTAAACCGGCTACGAGGCTGCCGGCATTCAGCATCGCTGGATCAACCATTCGCTGCATCTCGGGCTGAAGCTCGATCTGTCGCTGCAGCCATACGAGCAGCTTCTGCCCCAACGCCAAGTCGACGCCAGACACATGAAAGACTATTACGATCGCCAGGGCGGTGAAGCTGGCCGCGGCCAACGCGTAAAGGCAGGTGGATGCCACCGAGGCGTATTCCTGTTGAAAGAACAGACGGTAGCTGGCGCGACGGTCGATGACGTTCGTCAAGACAATTGCCAGAGGTACGAACACCGCGGCTACAAACATGATCGAACCAGCCGCCTGAAACAAACTACTGAGTCCGGTGAAGAGCAGGCGGAACCCGAGAATGTTTCTCAGATAAATCCAAACGATATACCCGATAAACAGTTCATTAGCGAGTAGCGCAAACAGCGCCGTAGGAGCGAGCGCCCCGCGATCGCGCGCTTCACGCATCCCGCGAAGAGGCGCGTAAAAAATCATCCCCAGAAGTCTTAGCCAATCAGTCATGCCCTTAAGTGGCCCAGACTTCAGTCTGGGATCTCTTTCATCACAGACTAAAAAGTCTGTGCCGCCTTATCGATCATCCGAATCAGGCGTGTTCACGCCATCGCGCCGGTAGGTCGCGGCCGGCGGAACTGCAGTGTTATGCGAATCCCGAGTCATCACGGTCGCTACACCCAGCGGCCAATAGCGAAACAGCGCCTTGCCATAGACATATTTCTTCGGCACCAGGCCCCAGATACGCGAGTCGCTCGAATTGTCACGATTGTCGCCCATCACAAAATAGTAGCCGGGCTTTACGTAAGTAGGTGGCTTGCTGTACGAGTTCATGTTCAAATGCGGATCGAGATAGGTCTCGTCCAGATCCCGGCCGTTCACGTTTACATGGCCGGCGCGCATTTCGACCGTGTCACCCGGCAAACCAATCACACGTTTGATATAACTCTTTGATGGATCATCGGGGAACCAGAACACGATGATGTCCCCGCGATAGATCTTCGGCGCCCACCCATAGTCATCGTAGTAAATCAACTTGTTGACAAAAATTCTCTCGCCGTCGTGCAGGTATGGCAACATCGAAGTGCCTTCGACTTTCACTGGCTGGACGATGAACACCATCACCAACGCCAGCACCATCAGCGCAAAAATTAAATCGCGGATCAGTAAACGCGATTCCTGCCAAAGGTGTTTTCGCGCGGCGTCCCTGGGCCGCTCGACCTGGATGTCATTATCGTCGTCCGGATGGACGGTACCGAATGGTGGTGGCTGGCTAAATTGCTTACCAAACATGCTATTAGTCTAACAAAGAAGACAATACCTGACGGTCGATCTAAGCGCTCAGCGACAATCGTGTTTGCCCGTCATAAATCCTTCATCGAGGTTATCCGTCGATTGCTGGCATTGTCAAACCTGTCGGCATGAAAGCGCTCATGGGAGCGCGGGCGTCGTTGCCCGCGGTTCGCCGCCATCCTTGCTAGCATCTTCTCGCTTGCGTGGTCCGGTAAAGCTTGACAGTTGTTGGCGCGGCTCTCTATCATCCCCACGCGTCGGCAGATAGAATTTCCCTACCGAACAAATGTCGATCGATCGCCAAACACCGGAGGCTCAAGATTCGTGATTAAGCTGGACATCATCAACCGCCTTGCCGATCAAACGGGTATCCCTAAATTGAAAGCTGAGCAGGCTGTCGATGCTCTGTTTCATTCGATGAAGGAGGCGCTGTCCCGCGGCGACCGCATCGAACTGCGTGGCTTTGGCGTCTTTATTGTCAAACCCCGCAAGCGCGGCGTCGGCCGGAATCCGCGTACGGGCGAGGAAGTTGCCATCCCCTCAGGCAAGACAATCCGTTTCAAGCCGGGCAAGGAGTTGCAAGCGCACGACGAAGATGGCGCTGCGATGGAATGACTTGGGAAAAACTGAGTTCAATTGCACCCGCGGAAGTGAAGTTACTGGCTTTCACTTCCGCGGGTTGAGTTTTATCGGCGCTGCGGTTCTATCGACTTAGCCGCCCCAGTTAGTTTTTCCCAACCCATTGGTTCTCTACATTACTCATGTCCGATTTTTCCGAAATAAGTACCTCAACAACGAATTCCATCGCGAGCAGAGATGGTCACTCTGCCCGGCCGACGGCGCGTCAATGGCTGTTGCACGTGGCCTTGTTCGTCGTCACTGCGATCACGACTACCATTTCAGGGATTATCTGGTGCGCCCAGGCCGACGGGGGCTCGGGAGCGCCCGCGCAAAGCGACGGTCTTGACGGCTCAATTCTGCTGATCCCCTGGTACTACCTTAAAGGCATCGGCGCGCTCGTATCGCAAGCGCTGACTCATCCGGCTCTGCTCTGGCCCGGTCTCAAGTTTTCGGCTTCCTTGTTGGCCATTCTCACCGCCCACGAATTCGGTCATTACTTTTTTTGTCGCTACTATGGGGTCGATGCGACACTGCCGTTCTTTATTCCTCAGCCCCCAGGACTATTGCCCGGCACCTTTGGCGCGTTCATCAGGATGAAATCGCCCGTGCCTTCACGGCGAGCTCTGTTCGATATCGGACTGGCGGGTCCCCTGGCCGGATTCATCGTCATCATTCCGTTTGCGTTCGCGGGAGTCCTGACGCTGCAGCATGCTAACGTCGCAGCCGGTGAATCGGGCGGAATCATTTTCAACGACCCCTTGCTGTTTCGTTTAATCGCGCGCGCATTCAAGATCGATCTGGCCACTGGGAGCGTAAACTCGTATTACCTTGCCGCCTGGGTTGGTTTACTGGTAACGGCGTTGAATCTAATGCCAGTGGGCCAGCTGGATGGCGGGCACGGAACGTTCGCCGCGTTTGGCGGGACCGCGCATCACTGGATCGGACGCGTCGCGTTTGTCACGATGGTCGCGCTTTCTGTTCTGGGATGGATGTGGCACGGCAGCCCGAGTGGCTTTCTCTATGTCGTGCTGCTGGCAGTAATGCTGCGCATCCGCCATCCTCAGCCCGAACAAATGGAACCTTTGGGCGCGGCACGGGTCGCCATCGGGATCATCACGTTGATTGTCTTTGCGCTGTGCTTTCTGCCATTTCCATTTACGATTAATTAAAGTCTTCGCTGAGGAGCAGTCTCAGCTCCGGGTGGTGTCTTAATTTGCGGGAGACAGTCCGAGGACGGCAGAAGCTACAGCAAGAGGCGATATCACTTCATCAGTCGCTGCGCCTCGGAGATGAGGCGCAGCCTCATTAATCAATCAATTGGATCCGCCGGAAAGGCGAAGCCTTTCCGCACATCGGGCGGCGTAGCCGCAACCAAGACTAAGAGAACATTTCGCCCTCGCTCTATGACGCTGCCGGCAACAATCCCTTAATCTCTCGCACCACGCGCTTCACTTCTTCCTGATCCGCCAGAGCAATCATGAAGAACTTATAACCCTGATGGAAGCAGATGACGCCGTTCGCGAACAGCCACACTCCGTCCAGAAAAGGATTGCCGCCGAAGATCAAACTTATCGGCGCGCCGGTTAGTCCGGCCGGACTGGCGATTTGCGCGAACATTGCTGCGCCGGCGGCGCAACTGAACGCACCGAGCAAAGGCGCGCCTACGTACTTCGCAATCTTGCGTTGAAACTCAACTCGTTCGCGCTCGGCTTCACTTAATTCTCCCGCGGCGATGCGTGCTTCCTGCTTCTGCAGATATTCGTCGAACTTCTCGCTGACTTTTTTCAATCCCAAAACCGGCAGCGCGGAATGTGTAAACCAATGAGGATGCGAACCCAAAAGAACTGCATCGATATCGGGGAATGACGCGCCCAGGCGAACGCCCAAAATTAACGAGAATGAAACTGCCGCTGCTTTGCCAGGGTTCTCTTTGACCCACTCCTTCGCCTTCATCAAGCCCGCGGTGGCGGCGG
>JAWWPL010000136.1:0-5975 GCA_033850605.1 Blastocatellia bacterium
TGAAACCCATTCAAAGAAAAACATCGAACCTCTGAGAAAAGAACGGCGCAGATTCTGGCAAGTCGAGCGAACTCTAGTACGAGTAGTTGTTTATGTCAATACAAATTTTTGCATAGTGATCGTAAAAAATTTTCATATGTACCGGGCCAGACGAACTGTTAAGAAGAGGTAATAAGTTCCTGGGCGCCTACTTGCACCTGCCACTCTGATAATTCGTAGTTACTCTTCCACGGTAATCTGTCGAGTCATGCTGTCTTGCCGCAGACGGCTTTTTCAGTTAAAAGAAGTTCAGCTCAAACAAGGACATACTCCGTGCCAGAAAAAGATCGCGATGCCGATGTTATGCGGCTGTACGAGCAACTCGTTGAAATCGAGCAGAGGCTGATTCCCACGGGCCTGCACGTCTTTGGCCGTCAAGCCGAACTCAAAGAAAAAACTGATCTGCTGCGGATGGTTGCTTCGTTTGATCGGCCGGAGCACGGTACTCGCGCGCTACCAAGACTGGTGGCCGAAGGGCTCGGCATCGAGGGCTATGAGGCTTTGCTGCAGGAGGCAAGTGAGACCAAAGACTTAATCGACGCGATCGTATTGGAAGGAGTGCAGCAGTTTTGCCGGGAAGGGGCCGAGTCGGCCGTAGAGTGGTTGAACTCCAGGGCGCACATCGACCGCGAAGAGTCGCTGCCGATCTTTTCGTTGCTGGCGAACATCAGCGAACAACTTGATTCCAATAACGAGGTTGAGTCACTGCTGAGCGCCCTGCGCGGTGAGTACATCCCTCCGGGCCCCGGCGCTGACATTGTACAGAACCCGAATGTCCTGCCCACGGGGCGCAACACTCATGCAGTCAATCCCTATTCGGTTCCTTCTCAGATCGCCTTCGCGCGAGCAGAACGGACGGCGGACGCTTTGCTCCGACGCCATTTTGAAGAGCGCGGCCGCTATCCACGCGCCATGGCTCTGGTGCTCTGGGGGTTGGACAACATTAAGACGCAAGGCGAAGGCGTTGCCCAGGCACTTCATCTATTAGGAGTCCGACCCGTTCGTGATGCGCTCAACCGCGCGACTGAAATCGAAATAGTTCCCCTTAAGGATCTGAAGCATCCGCGCATGGATGTGGTGATGACGGTGTCGGGCATCTTTCGTGATTTGTTTGCGCCGACGATGGCGTTACTTGATAAGGCCGTGCGACGCGTTGCTGCGCTGGACGAACCCTCCGAGATGAATTACCTGCGGCGTAACGTCGCCGAGAAGATTGATTTGGACGGTGGCGAGTTTGACGATGCCGTGGCGCGAGTATTTTCAAACGCGCCGGGCAACTATGGCACGAATGTAAATTTCATGGTGATGCAGTCTGAATGGGAAACTGCTGACACGCTCGGCGATCTCTTCGTCACCCGCAAGTGTTTCGCCTACACTCGCGACTCAAAGGGCCGGACGATTGAGGGTCGCGAAGCGCGCGACTTGATGGATCATGCACTGTCACGCGTGGAAGCGACCTATCAGAACATAGATTCATTCGAAGTCGGCATCACGGACGTCGACCATTACTTTGAATATCTGGGCGGGATTTCCAAGGCAGTTGAAAAACGAGCCCAGGCGCGACCGGCGATCTATTTGTCCGATTCGCTCTCGCCGCAAACGAAGATTCGTTCATTGGAAGAAACTATCCGGCTTGAGACTCGCGCCAAGACGCTAAATCCAAAGTGGTATGAAGGAATGCTGCAGCATGGCTTTCGTGGTGTGGCTGAAATCGAAAATCACGTTGCCAACACCTTCGGTTGGAGTGCAACGGCTGATGCTGTCGACCCGTGGATCTACACCGACGTTGCCAAAACATTCTTGTTGGACTCCGAGATGTTCAATCGTTTGCAGAAATTGAATCCGTACTCCGTCCGTTCGCTGACAAAGCGCCTGATCGAGGCGCACGATCGCGGATACTGGAACCCTGACGAAGAAGTATTGGAAAAGTTGCGCGATCTCATCGCCGACCTGGAAGATCGACGGGAGGGAGTTAGGTTGGCATAGTACCGGGTTTTAATTCGTGTGGATTCGTGGATCGCATCCTTACGTTGCAGGCGCGAACGATCCACGAAACCACAAGAAGGAAAAACGCGTTTCGCCAACAGGTCTTCACTGCGGGTAAAGGACGAATCGTAACGAAAGCACCATGAAGACTACCGTCCTCTATGTAGGTTCCAGTCTGCTCGCGCCGCTGCGCGCTGCTGAGCGCGAAATTAATCGGCAGCATGGTCTTGATCTGCGCGTGGCGACCTACAACTTTGGCGCTTCGTTTACCGAAGATGAATGGCGCGCTATTGAAAAGGACCTAAGTGAGTCCGATATCCTCTTCGTTATTCACGTGATGGACAGTGAGAACGCGAGCCGGCTCCTGAACTTCCTGGATGGAAATAGCGATCGACATCGGGCGGTGGTGGTAATCAACTGCATGCCTGAGTTAATGAAGCGCACGCGGATGGGGAAGTTGGACATTGGGCGACTTGCGGGAAACGGTTCACGCAAAGGCACAAAGGCGCAAAGGCAGGAGAACGGAGAAGGGGCACGCGACACGCCGGAGAACGACGATGCGGCCAAGGCGACTAGTTTGCTCGGTTCGATCGGTTCGTGGATTGGCAACCAGGCGCGGGGCAAGGGAAACAAGCAGGGTGGGCATGGCCGGGCGCAATATCTTAAGTTCGCGAATCATCTCCCGTCCCTGCTGCGATTTGTTCCGGGCGCGGGACCGTTACGGGATGTAAAGAACTATCTCATGATGTTCTGTTACTTCCTGCAGCCCACCCCGGCCAATATTCGTTCAATGCTCCTTTACGCGTTAAAGCACTATGTGGACGACGAAAGGCTGAAGGGGATCAAGATAACGCCGCCTGAGTCTATGCCGTCGGTCGCAATCTATCATCCGGATGCGGACGGTTTGTTTGAGAGTTTCGCGGCGTATCAAAAGTGGCACCTGGGGAAAAGGCAAAAGGAAAGCAAGGCCCTGGACCCGAAATCTACCATCGGGTTGTTGTTGATGCGGCCGCAGATCGTCAGTAATGCGCGCAAACATTACGACGGCTTGATTCGAGCGATTGAAGCGGAAGGCCTGAGTGTTATTCCAGCTATCTCGACCCTGATGGACAATCGCGAAGCCTGCCAAAGGTTCTTTATCGATTCCAATGCGAAGGCAACTAACAACGGACAACTGACTACCGGCAAACCCACTCGCGCTCGCATCAGCCAGATCGTTTCCCTAACCGGCTTCAGCTTCGTCGGAGGTCCGGCAATGAATGACAGTGAAGCAGCCGCTGAGTTCTTGCGCGATCTTAATCTCCCTTACCGATCCATGGTTAGCCTGGATACCCAAACAATCGAATCATGGCAGGAATCTTTTAGCGGCTTGAATCCGGTGCAGACCGGCATGCAGATAGCGATACCGGAAATCGACGGCGCGACTGAGTCGTTCGTCTTTGGCGGTCTGCAGGCGCGCGGAGTCGAGCCGGCGCCTTTGGAAGATCGCTGCCAGCGCATCGCCCGACGTTTGAAACGCTGGCACCGTTTGCAGACTGCCGAGCGTGATCAATTGAAGCTCGCGCTGACGCTCTATTGTTTTCCGCCAAATAAGGGGAACATCGGAACGGCCGCCGATTTGGACGTCTTTGCCAGTCTCTTTGACATTCTCAGTCGATTGAAAGAAGAGGGCTATCGCGTAGATATGCCTGAAGGCGCCGATGCTTTGCGTGACCTGTTGCTCGGCGGCAATTCTGATGAGCTGGGCGCCACTGCCAACGTCGCTTATCGAATGTCGGTCGACGAATATCAGCGGGTTTGTCCCTGGATGAGCGAGATCGAATCTGAATGGGGAGCTGCGCCCGGTGCCATCAATTTGTCTGGCGGCAAGTTGATGATTCAGGGAATAACGCTCGGGAATGTTTTCGTCGGATTGCAACCTACTTTTGGATTTGAAGATGATCCCATGCGGCTGCTGATGGCGCAGGGCGGAACGCCGCATCATGGCTTCGCCGCGTTCTACGCCTACCTGGAAAAAGTTTTTCAGGCCGATGCCGTAGTTCACGTGGGGACTCATGGCGCAATGGAGTTCATGCCGGGAAAGCAGGTAGGTCTGTCGGGCGCATGCTGGCCGGATCGCTTAATCGGCGAACTTCCCAATGTCTATATCTATAGCGTGAACAATCCGTCTGAGGGCACGATTGCCAAACGGCGCTCGTATG
Source organism: Blastocatellia bacterium (assembly GCA_033850605.1). Lineage (GTDB taxonomy): Bacteria > Acidobacteriota > Blastocatellia > Pyrinomonadales > Pyrinomonadaceae > UBA11740. The sequence continues at coordinate 4,227 of JAWWPL010000136.1, forward strand.
CGGAATTGATCTCGTATCTGACGCCGCCAATTGAAAACGCGGGTCTCTACAAAGGGCTGGCAACACTGAAGGATCTAATAGGGGATTACCGGCGGTCAACCGATGAGTTGGATCGCGAGAAATTGTTTGCCGCAATTCAGGAGCAGAGTCAGGAATTGAATTTCAACGTACCTGGATAAGTTCAACCGCGGAGCGGCGAGGAGCCGCGTCACAATTGCGCGGAAACGACGCGAGCTTCACCTGTTTGGCTGACCAATAGACGTGACGAACTGTTGCGCGAAAAATTGTCGCAACCCCTTTGGGGTTGTGTTCATTTCCTCGACGATCCCAGGGTAGCCGCGAAGCGCGGCAACCCTGGGCTATGGTCGGTAACCGCTTCGCGGTACTGATCGGGATCGCAAACTAACGACGCTGATTCATGAGAGCGGTTACATAGGCCGTGAACTCATCAGCGCTAACCCGATGTCGGAATGCTTCGACCCCGTTGATGAACAGCACCGGTATTTCAAACTGATAACGCGCGAACAATTCAGGATCACGTTCGATGTCGAGTTCTTCCAGTGCATAAAGTCCCCCGCAACCCGAACTGCTAATTACGTCTTTCATTTCGTCGCAAAGATGGCACCCGGGCCTGGTGTAAAGAGTTACCGTCACCTTCGATTCCACTTTAATTTCTCCTCGTGTCATGCGGTCTGCCAAACCCGAACTCTCGATCTAGCAACTTAATCTTCGAGGCATTAGCCCGACCGCTAGGGAGGGCTCCCTGGCTCATTAATGAAGCCCTTCCTAATGGTCGAGCTAGTGCCCCGCATCGAGACCCGACCGGTACTCACAAACAACCACCTCAGTACCCGGGCAACTATCCTCTTGCAAAGCCAATCGCGAAAGTTGTATAAAAGGCGTTCTACCGAGCAAGTTTATATTTTTTTATTATGGTTAGGCACGGTCGCACTTCTAGTGATCAAGGCTAAATCGGTTTTCACAGAGACGGCAATCCCTGTGTCGCGGGGAACTGTATAGTTTTCAAGCAATCCCCTGCGTTGAAGTGTGGGCGCAGCGTGAGCCTGAAAATCGATTCGTCAGTGGCGGGGGTTTTCTGAAGTGGATAGCAATCCGAAAGATGAGAATTCAGCGGTCGCCGTGCCAGCAGCGACGACCCCGGCGCCACCTGCGCCGAAGGCTGTGGCTAAGCCTGCCGGAAAACCTCCGGCGGTCATAGTTGAATCGGCGCCCGAGCCGAAGGTTTTCAAAACTCGCAGATTGATCATTTGGGGGAGCGTCGCCGCCTTCCTGACCTATTGTTTCCTGTCGTTCATCCGATTCTTTCTGCCGCGTTCGATCACTGAGCCGTCCAGCACTTTTAAGATTGGTTTTCCCGGCGATTATGCCATGGGTGTCGACACCAAGTATCAACAGCAGTATCGCATCTGGGTGGATAAGACTTCGGATCGGCTATTTGTCGTTTATGCGCGCTGCACTCATTTAGGTTGTACGCCCGACTGGAAGGCCAGCGAAAACAAATTCAAGTGTCCGTGTCACGGCAGCGGCTATGACAGTGAGGCGATCAACTTTGAAGGTCCGGCGCCGCGGCCCATGGATCGCGCCGAAGTAAAGCTGGATGCGGAAGGCCAGATAGTAGTTAACATCGCGAAACTGTATCAATGGCCCAAGGGCGAGCGGAACCAATTCAACGATGAGGGCGCTTTCATCCCATTGTAGGAAAAATGGACGAGCCTAAAGATCAAAAAG
>JAWWPL010000293.1:0-4166 GCA_033850605.1 Blastocatellia bacterium
CACGAAGCGACACAAAGGAATCTTCTTATTGTTGTTTCGCGTGATTTCGTGGATCATTCTTCCCCCAGGGGAAGAAGCACAAACCAGGTCAGGAAACCTTTCAACCACAAAGCCACCAGGACACGAAGCAAACTAAGGGGACGTCTCGTGACTTTGTCTCTTAGTGGTAAACCTCTTCATGGAATCACAAGGCAATGAAGGCATAATCACGAATCCGTCGAAGCCGGCAGCGATTTCAGGCGCACCAGCTTGATGCCCTTTGCGAGCCGGAAGAGTTGCAGCATCCGTATTCCCCACCAGTTGAAGTCAATCTCGTACCAGGTCAGGCCATGACGGGCTGAGGTCGGGTGCGCGTGATGGTTGTTGTGCCAGCCTTCCCCCCAGGTCAGCAACGCAACCCACCAGCTGTTTCGCGAATTATCGGTGGTCTCGAAACGGCGCCGGCCCCAGAGGTGTGTGGCTGAATTCACCAGCCAGGTCGCATGCAACCCAAAAGTCACTCGCAGAAAAATCCCCCAAAGCATCAACGGCCAACCTCCTAACACTACCAGGACAATGGCCAGGACTATCAAAGGCACAAAGTAAACGCGATTGAGCGCCGCAATGAACCGATCGTGCGTTAGATCGGGAGCGTAACGCTCGAGCACTTCAGGGCTGTGTTGTTGGGCGGTGCCGGAAAGGATCCAGCCAATGTGCGACCACCAGCGGCCATCATGCGGCGTGTGTGGATCGTCACCGCGCTCGTCGCTGTGCGCGTGGTGTATGCGATGCGTGGCGACCCAGTTAATGGGTCCACCTTCGAAAGAAAGGGTGGCGCAAATAGTCAGGAAATACTCGACGGGCTTCGATACCTTGTAACTGCGGTGGGTGAGCAGCCGGTGATAAGTCATGCCGACGCCCAGGCTCTGAGCGACCCAGGCCAGGACCGCGCTGACAATCAAAAACTTCCAACTCCAATAAAAAAGCGCCGCAACGGCGCCAAGGTGAAAAATGATCATCCAAATCGTAGTCGGCCAGCGAAGTCCCTGATGCCCGGCCTTAGTTTCTTCATTCATCTGCGGTCTTTCTTTCTTCTGCCCCAATTATTGTAATGCTTCTTAGTCGCGTCTAAAGGATACCGTGATGCAGTTTCGTGGACGATTCCTGCGGCTGCCCTAAAATGATCCACGAAATCACACGAAATAATTAGCGTCCGATCAAGGGGGCGGCAATAGACTTAAACAGACGGTTGTGAATGAATCAACCTGCGCACTCGATCCGAAAAGAGCACGTCGATCTTTTGTGGTTCAATCACGGCCGTCACTTCGCCAGGACCATACGTGGGGTGGGTCAAGTGTTGTCCGGTGCGATAGGTGCGCGTGCGATCGTAAGGTGCGCTGGCCTTGGCGCTGGCGCCGGCAGCGCGCGGACCGGCGGCCGGCTTGAATGAACTCCGCACCCCGCACTTGGGGCAGCTGACCCGAGAGATCTGGCCGCGCTTGGTGATGGTGGCGACGATGTGACCGCGCTCCTCCTGACACTTGGCGCAGAACTTGTCGACGCGATCGCCCACAGCGAAGGTAGGCTTTTCCGCCTTTGGCTCTTTAGCTGGCATGAAAACAAACGCGGAGTGCGCGGCAAACTTACCACAGCACGAACGCGTCCTTCCTGAAACTGGTCCAATTGAATTTGTTTGGAGTGCAGCTGAAAAATGCTGCACTCCAAAGAGGACGAAGTACCTGTTGATTACCAGCGAGGGGCGCGATCATTGCGACCGCCACCGCCGCCTCCACCGCCACCACCATAACCGCCGCCGCGTCCGCCGCCGCCCCCGCCGCCGCCGCGGTTTCCGCCGCCACCATAGCCGCCACGTCCACCCCCGCCGCCGCCGCGTCCACCGCGGTCTTCTCGGGGCCGGGCTTCATTAACATTGAGGTTGCGGCCGTTGAATTCCTTGCCGTTGAACTGCTGAATGGCTGCTTCGCCTTCTTCTTTGGTTGCCATTTCGACGAAACCGAAACCGCGTGAACGGCCTGTCTCTCGATCTTCGACAACGCTCGCCGATTCGACCGTGCCGGCCTGCGCAAAAAGCTGTTGCAGATCCTCACTGGAAGTTTGAAAGGACAAATTGCCGACGTAAAGTTTCATTGACATGTAAGTTACACTCTCCTTTTAGAGCTTGGGCGAAGAAGCTTCGAATCGAAGGTGGCTTCGTAGTAACGGCTGCAGCGAAGGCTTGCGTTTCGGATGCTCACCAAAATGAGCGGCTTCTCTTCTCCGGTTGAAAACAGCCTGCTCTCGAACTATCCGTAACGCCGCCGCCAATCCTTGGGCGCGGGGCACATCACCGTTGATGCGCGAGAGAAGGATAACTAAGGCCATACTATGCCCTATTTGGGGGCGAAGTGGCAAGCACTAAGTCAGCCCTCAGGACCACTCCCAACCGACGCAATCCCGTGCGTTTTTACTTGAGATTTTGCCCTCAGCTTGCGTAGAATGGGCCTTCCCCTCAAAGTCCGAAACCTAATCCCCATTCGGCCATCATCACTATAGGAGTGTCCCATGTTGGAGCAGACGACCCTAGGGTTACCTAAGGTAATAACAACCGGCCCCCTCGTCTTCGATAATGAACTCCCATTCAGGGCGTTCCTGGAAAGGCTGCCTGCGGGTGCGTATACATGTGATGCCGATGGTCTGATCACTTACTTTAATCAACATGCAGTCCAGCTATGGGGCCGTAAACCAAAGTTGAACGACCCTAAGGATCGCTTCTGCGGCTCGTTCAAGCTGTTTGCGATTGACGGGTCTCCCATTCTCCACGATCAGTGCTGGATGGCTTTAGCTCTGAAGAATCTGCGCGAGTATAACGGGCATGAAATCATGATCGAGCGGCCCGACGGTCAGCGTCTAACGGCGTTGGCCCATGCCAGCCCCATCCATAACGAGCGGGGCCGGGTTATCGGCGCGGTGAACGTGTTGGTTGACATCAGCGATCGCAAGCGTAACGAAGACGCCCTAAAAGAAGCTGATCGTTCGAAGAACGAGTTTTTGGCGACGCTGGCGCACGAACTGCGCAATCCCCTCGCCCCTATTCGGGCAGCCGTAAAGATCCTGCAGATAAAATCACCGACCCCGGAATCAAAGTCCGCTCTCGATGTGATCGAGCGCCAGACAAAACAGATGACGCGGCTGATCGATGACTTGCTGGACGTCGCGCGCATTACCAGTAACAAACTGGAGCTGCGGCGAGAACAAATCGAACTGAGGGAAGTTATCAAGGTCGCAGTCGAAACCAGCCGGCCGCTCATCGAACAACGCGGGCATAAGCTAACCGTCAGATCTCCTTCGGCGCCGATTCACGTCGATGGTGATCCGGTACGGCTGGCCCAGGTCATTTCGAATCTTCTCAACAATGCCGCCAAGTACACCGAACGCGGCGGCCGGATATGGTTAACCGCGACGCGGAAAGGAAACGACGCCGTCATCAAGGTCCGTGACACGGGCATAGGCATTCCCGCCGAAGTAATGCCTAACATTTTTCAGATGTTTACGCAGGCGGACCGCACCGTCCACGGGTCGTCGGGCGGATTGGGCATAGGCTTGACCCTGGTTAAGCGACTGATCGAAATGCACGGTGGGACAATTACGGCCCAGAGTGACGGACGGGAAAAAGGCAGCGAGTTCATCGTGCGAGTGCCCACGGCTTCTGCCTCTCTTCAACAGCCTGAGATAGATAGCGAGGAGGCCACGACGGAACCTATAAAGCCGATTCGGATCCTGGTAGTCGATGACAATCAGGACTCAGCCGACAGCCTTGGCCTGCTGCTGAAACTGCTCGGGAATGAGGTGCGAGTCGCGCATGATGGCCTCGCGGCGGTAGACCTTGCGAATGAATTTCAGCCGCGAGTCGTGTTGTTGGATATTGGGCTGCCTACGTTAAATGGTTTTGAGGCGGCAGAAAGGATCCGGCAATTACCCTGGGGTAAACAGCCGATAATGATCGCGGTGACTGGTTGGGGAGAAACCGTTGACCGGCAACGCTCAAAAAAGGCGGGCTTCGATTATCATCTGGTGAAGCCGGTCGATCCGGACGTGCTGACTCGGTTGCTGCAATCTCTGTGAGAGAGTTTGGAGTTCCGCCTTCAGGCGGCTGTTATCTAGTTGGGAGCACCCCCTGAATGCGGAAC
>JAWWPL010000305.1:0-4085 GCA_033850605.1 Blastocatellia bacterium
CAGCCCTACAGCAAGGGCAGTCAATATGCCGCCCAGCGGCTTGAGAATAATATCAATCCTTCCCCATGCATCCGTCTTTCCCTCGGGCGTAGCTTTTTCATCAGGCGTCGCTTTTTCGTCGGACACGGGCTCTTCGTCGGGCATGGCTACTTCCTCTCTAGTTTGAACGATCCGTCGGGTTGTTTGACCAATTCGAAATCGTATCGGACAGGATCGGTTTGATCGGAGTAAACGTAATACGCCGGCGACCAACGTCCGCCGTAATAGATCATGAAGGCACACTTGCCCGCGCGCGGTACATAAATGTTATAGGAGCCGTAGGCATCGGTTTGTCCTTCATATTTCTCGTTCTCACTGCATTTGATTACGACTGCCGCTCCCTTGCCGATTGACGCACCGTTCTGTTTCAGGCTCCCAAAGATTTGCCCAGCGAGGGCAAAGGTGGGAAAGAGTAAAATCAGGAAAAGCGGGATTGCGATCTTTCTCATTTCGTCCTCCTGGAGCACCCGCCAGCCATCATGACGAGCGTTGTGCTTAACCGCCGGCTGGATGCGAGTTGCTGCTATATGGAATGAAAAAAAGAGTTGATGCATTTCATCGGAGGTCGCGCCGTGAAAAAGTCCGAGAGCTTCTCTCCCTTCGCCCTTAGCGATTTCCGTTTTTTGCTAGGGTACTCTGAGGAAAATTCGATTTGCCTCGCAATCCGCGGCCAGACCGCGTAATCGCCTCTGCCTAATAGGGGTCGAGCGAGAGGTTAGTGTCAGAAGCCCGCGCGTCAGCAAGGGCGACGCGCGTGTCGGTCAACAATCGGCAGCAATCGCTTTGAAGACAAAAGCGGTGCCCGTTTTTTCCATCGGTGAGCACTGCGAGTATTGCCCTCGCTCACGGTCGGGCTTTTGACACAGTTAGTTGCGAAGCCAGCCGATTGATAGTAGAAGTATTGCGCAGCGCCCAAAGGGAATTTCGGCACACTATCCAGTCCAACGGACCGAATCGGAGGAAGCGAAGAATGAAGCGTGTTGTCCCCCTGCTCTTGTTCCTGGTGTTTTGCTCAAACGTTTTCGCTCAGAGCCGCACCAACACGGATACCGCAAAAAGCCCATCCACGATCGCCGACAGAGTTGCCGGCATGGAAAAGTTTCCCGGCTACTTTCCGTTTTACTGGGACGACAGGGCCGGGAAACTCTGGCTTGAGATCGACAAGTGGAATGCTGAATTCCTTTACGTCGAGTCGCTGCCCGCAGGTATCGGGTCAAACGACATCGGTCTGGATCGGGGCCAGCTCGGCCAAAGTTATATCGTGCGCTTTGAACGCACTGGGCCAAAGGTCTTGCTGATCGCTTCCAATTATGGGTTCCGCGCCAACAGCGATGATGCCGACGAACGTCGCGCGGTCAAAGATGCTTTTGCCGAATCGACTCTGTGGGGATTTGAAGTCGCGGCGGAAGAAGGCGGGCGCGCGCTGGTCGATGCCACCACCTTCTACCTGCACGACGCGCATCAGATTCCCGGCACGCTGCAACGCAATCAACAGGGAGCCTTCCGCCTGGATCCGGCACGCTGCGCTTTCTACCTCGCGAACACAAAGAATTTTCCGAAAAACACTGAAGTCGAAACCACTCTTACCTTCGCCAGTGAAGGCGAAGCTGGACCGCTGGTGCGACAGGTCACGCCGATACCCCAGGCTATTACCGTTCGCGAGCACATCTCGTTTGTCGAATTACCGCCAAACGGTTTCAAAACCCGAATCAATGATGCCCGCGCCGGCTACTTCGGCATCAGCTTCATGGACTTTGCCACCCCTATAAGCGACCCAATCACGAAGCGCTATATCAGTCATCATCGCTTGCAGAAGAAAGATCCCTCGGCGGCGATGAGCGATCCCGTTAAGCCCATCGTTTATTACGTCGATCGCGGCGCGCCGGAACCTGTGCGCTCGGCGTTAATCGAAGGGGCGAGCTGGTGGAACCAGGCTTTTGAGGCCGCGGGTTATCGCAACGCCTTTCGGGTCGAGTTGATGCCGGCCGGCGCCGATCCGATGGACGTTCGCTACAACGTGATTCAGTGGGTCCATCGATCCACGCGGGGCTGGTCGTATGGCAGTTCGCTCAGCGACCCGCGCACTGGAGAGATCATTCAGGGACGAGTCTCGCTGGGCTCTCTGCGTGACCGCCAGGATTTTCTAATCGCCGAAGGTTTGTTGGCCCCATATGAAAAAGGAAAGTCACAGACGGCGAAGATTATGGAGCAGGTGGTGCTCGCGCGTCTGCGACAACTGGCCGCGCACGAAGTCGGTCACACGCTCGGTCTGCAACATAACTTCGCGGCCAGCATTTCAAATCGAGCTTCGGTGATGGACTATCCGGCGCCTCTGGTAAAGCTGGGCGCGGACGGCATTCCGGACTTTGCGGATGCTTACGCAAAGGGAATCGGCGAATGGGACAAGGTGACGATTGCCTACGGGTATCAGGATTTTCCTGCTGGTGCTGATGAGCAAAAAGCGCTCGACAAGATCCTGAGCGACGCTTTCAAGCGTGGCTTGATGTATCTCACCGATCAGGATGCCCGTCCGGCCAGCGCATCGAGTTCCGTCGCACATCTTTGGGACAACGGCGCCGGCGTGCTCGACGGACTCGATAATGTAATGAAGGTGCGGGCGGCAGCTCTCCGACGCTTTGGCGAAAATAATATTCGCGAAGGCGCGCCGATGGCCACCCTGGAAGATGTTTTGGTGCCGCTCTACATGTACCACCGTTATCAGGTCGAGGCGGCCGCGAAGTTAATCGGAGGCGAAGACTACACATTCAGTCTGCGCGGTAAGGGCGACACGAACCCGCAAATCATTTCACCGGAAGAGCAGCGACGTGCGCTCAGTGCCGTGCTCAATACTCTTAAGCCGGAAGTGTTGGCTCTTCCTGAATCCGTGCTGCGTTTGATTCCACCTCGGCCTCCGGGCTATTCGCGCACCCGCGAAGACTTTCGCATTCGTACAGCGCCCAACTTTGACGCGCTCGCGCCCGCTGAGGCACTCGCCGATCACGTCTGCGACTTTCTGCTTAATCAGGAACGCGCCGCGCGTCTCGTCGAATATCATGCACGCGATAGTCGCAATCCCGGGTTTGATGAAGTGCTCGATAAGATCATCGCGTCGACGTGGAAGGCGCCTTTTGGCGCGGGCTACAACGCCGAGATCCAGCGCACCGTGAACATGGTCGTGTTGGTAGATCTGATGTCACTCGCCTCAGGCGAACGCGCGTCGAACCAGGTCCGGGCAATTTCTGAATCACGACTAGGCTTTCTGAAGGATTGGTTGGTGCGGCAACAAGATCTCACGCGCGACGAAAACCAGCGGGCATTCCTCGCGTACACCGCTAACCAGATCAAACGCTTTCAGGAAGATCCGAAGAAGATGAACCTTACAAAAGCGAGCGACCCACCCGATGGCCAGCCCATTGGGATGGACTGGTGGAGTCTGGCGGATCGCGACTGGTGCAACTGGAAATAATTTGGAGAGCGCTGACTTGTCAGCGCTTTGGTAAGCGGCGACTGTCGCCGCGAGCAGATGCCACTCGAGCTGCTGAGAGTTGGCCGAATCAAGTGGCGGCCTTTGAAGCAGTAACCAAGTTACCGCACTCCAAGACTTCCCCTGCTGTCGAGCGCGTTCCAGACTGTCACACCCTGACCCGCCAAAGAGTCGATCCAGGACTGCCTGAGGCCGGTCAAAGCTGGGAACGCGGACGTCTCGTCCGCATCCGGTCCGATGCACGTTATTCCGGATATCGACAACAACCAGCGTTTTTCGCGCTTCGCGCTCAATGCGGACGGGACGTCCGCGTTCCCAGCAATCATTGACCGACTTTTGGGGCCGCCACCTTCTCGCTCGAATCTTCATGCGACATTCGATTGCCTTTGGCAACCGAGGCCAGCCTTCCCTCCATCCTAACCGCGCAAGAGTCACAACGCTGTTCGTTCTGCAAAAGAAGGTACAGTTCCTTCGCTCGTCCATTGCTGTTTCGCCGGTGTTGCCCAAACCGGTACCGAGGTCGCTATGAAAAAACTAGTTCCGATGGCAGCCAGCCTGCTTT
>JAWWPL010000321.1:0-7620 GCA_033850605.1 Blastocatellia bacterium
AACGACGTTTGACTATGGTGGCTTAGGGCTGAGCGTGCTGCGCACGCTGGCGGACAGGATGTCCGCGCTCCCTTAAGAAGTCTCGTACAGGGACTTCGCCTCGATGAAGATGTGTTTGATCTCGGGGTGCTTATCTCGAATCTTCTTTTCCAGACGGTTCACAGCGGCGGCGATTTTCTCGGCCGTCAGATGCTTCTTGAAACCGAGATCCAAAGTTAACAACACCTCGTCCGGACTGAAGTGCATAGTCAGCGATTTTCTGACTTCGGCAACCGCCGGATCGTCGCCGGCTATGGTGCGAATGCTGGCCAGGGTCTTGGGATCGACGCCTTCTCCAATTAGCAAACCCTTGCTTTCGTAAGCCAGAAAGACTGCCACCACGGCCAGAATCGCGCCAATGATGATCGAAGCGACGCCGTCCAGGTAAGGATTGTTGAGCTGATGTCCCAGAAATATTCCCAGGAAGGCGACGACCAAACCAAGCAGAGCCGCCGTGTCTTCGAACAGAATGGTGAACGTTGTCGGATCTTTACTGGTCCTGATCGCCTCTAACACTCCCTGGCCGCCCAACTCCTGACGAAAGGCCCTGTACGCAAAATAAAACGAGCCGCTTTCAAAGATGATCGCGAACCCCAGCACCACATAATTCCAGATTGAGGAATGCACCTGCGGATGAAAGAGATGGGTGACGCCTTCATAAACTGACATGCCGCCGCCCAGCGCAAAGATCAGAATCGCCACTACCAGAGACCAGAAGTAGAGCTCTTTGCCATGACCAAACGGGTGAGCAGCATCTGCCGGTTTCTGGCTCTTACGAAATCCCAGCAGCATCAACAAGCCGTTGCCGGTGTCGACCAGTGAATGGATGCCTTCGGAAAGCATCGCCGAGCTGCCGGAAATCAAAGCGGCAATAAACTTGGTCGTGGCGATCGCCAGATTGCCGGCTATCGCGGCGAAAATTGCTCTCCTGGATTCTGTGCGCATCTTCTAAGCAAAATCAAAAGAGACGTTCGTAACCAGCCGTGCGGGAATCATGTCTGCGTTAGCCGGGGTGTGCAGAAGTTAACACACGATCGAGTAATGGCGCAGTTTGAACGTCTCATAGAAAAACGGTGGTGCCCTATTTTGAAACCCTCATGGAAGTTAAGACGATCCACGAAGCCACACGAAACGTTCTTCGTTTTGCTTAGTGTGGTTTCGTGGATCGTTCTTGCTCAGGGAACGACAACACGAAATCAAACGAGGGCACTACCAGAAAAACTGGCGCATAGTGGTTTGCTGGTTAATAATATCGACTGGTTCAATTCATTAAGATCGTCCACGGTCGCCGCCAATGATTCTTGATACCCACATTCCGGGTTTTCCCCTTAATCACTTCATCGATTGTTTTATCTATTACGAGGGCTATCATCCGGATCATTCGATCGATCGTTTCCTTCCGGATGGCAACACCGAAATCATTATTGATTTTGACGATCGACCGCAACATATCTATGACAATCAGACGCTGGAGGAAATACAAGCCTGTCATCAGGTGTGGGCGTCGGGAGTGAGAACGGAATACATTTCGATTCCTTCGGGAAAGCATGCGGCGATGTTCATAATTTCGTTCAAGAAAGGAATGGCCTACCCATTCTTTCCGCTACCCATGGACGAGATGGCGGATCGGGTTGTGGATGCGGACCTCTTATGGGGAAAAGATTTTGCTTTTCTCAGAGAACGACTATTGGGAATCAAACAAATAAATCTTAAGTTTCAAGCGGTCGAGAACTTTCTGCTGGAAAGATTCAAGGGCAAGTTGGTTCCCAATCCAGCCGTCGAATACGCCTTGGCTGAAATCATTCGCCGGCCCGATCAAATCAATCTCGCGCGCCTGAACGAACACATTGGCTACTCGCAGAAGCATTTTATCGACCTGTTCAAACGCCAGGTCGGAATTACCCCTAAGGCTTACCTAAGAATCATTCGCTTTCAGCGGGCCATTAGCGAAATCGAACAACGCAAGTCAGTGAGTTGGACGATCATTTCCCAGGATTGTGGTTTCTATGATCAGGCCCACTTCATCAATGACTTCAAATTTTTCTCCGGGTTTACTCCCGAAGAATACGTCCGCACCAAGAACGACATTCTCAACTATGTGCCCGTGGCTTAGGTGGTGATCGGGGCATTAGCCCGACCGTGAGGGAAGGCTCAGGTGTCAGCAACATCTAAACGTCTGAGCCCTCCCTTACGGTCGGGCTAGTGCCCCGTCCCCGCGCACGATGTGCGTGCCATATAAGTAGTAGGTAAATTTTTTCCAATACAGGCGCTGCTCTAACGAATAGATTGTGGCGCTATGGAAAAAATGTACATTAACCATCTGGCTGTTTTCGTCTGTGCTCTGTTGAGCCTGGCCCTCGGCGCATTATGGTATTCGCCCCTGCTCTTCTTCCGGGCCTGGCAAAAGGAATCCGGTTTGAGCGACGAACAAGCCGCCCAGGCCAATCCGCTTAAGACCTACTCGTTGACGCTCTTTCTGGCGTGGATCATTTCCTACAATCTCGCCTTCTTCCTCGGCGATAGCAAAACGAATTGGCGTTGGGGCGTGGCGGCCGGACTTCTGGCCGGGGTCGGCTGGGCGTCGACGATGTTCGTGATTATCTCCCTGTTTGAGCAGCGCTCAATCAAATACATGCTGATCAACTGTGGCTACATCAGCATCTACTTTGCTTTGATCGGATTTGTTTTGGGAATCTGGAGGTAGGCCCCCAGCGCGGAGCGCGACCCCTTTTTGGAGTGCGCTGACTTGTCAGCGCTTTGGTAAGCGGCGACTTGTCGCCGCGAGATTGGAGACTGCTTTTAATCGGGCCGCGACAAGTCGCGGTTTATGAAAGCGGTAACAAGTTACCGCACTCCAAATTGGGATTCATGTTGTTGTACCACTCCTTCACACCTATAATTACGTCGCCCCCGGAATTTCACGCTCGCTTCAGCAACCACAATCAATTACCGAAGATTTCAACGAAATGCCGGCTCAGAAAACATCAGTCAAATACCTCTTCGCCCTGTTGCTGCTGGTCCTTTGCGCAGCCTCCACTGTCGCGGCGGCTGAGCGTTGGTCCGCGAAGCTGGACAGCAAAGTGCGCTTTTATCAATCAACGGATCTGGGCGTGCTCGTCGTCGGCACAGAAAAATCTCTATACGCCGTCGACGGAGAAACCGGTGACGTGCTGTGGCGGCGCAAGCAGGCGAAGCTGGACGAGACTGATGTCGCACCAGTTCCCGGCACCGACATGCTGCTGCTGAATCTCGAATCCGGCAGCAAGACTCGGGTCGAGGCGCTTGATCTGATGACGGGCGAACCGCTGTGGCGCAGCGACAAGGTACGCGGCGCGGTCATGCACATGGCGCTGGATCTGAACGCGAACCTGCTGGCCGTAGTGCTGGTGCGCGATGCGAAAGGAAAAGCTAAAGCAGGTTTTAAGCGCAAGCCGGTCATTCATGTTTTTAATATCACTAACGGCGAGGAACTTTGGAAACGTGAACTGGAAAGCGAGGTGGAGATGATGCCGGCGCGCTGGGGTGATAACGATGACGTTCCCTATACACTCGACAATTATCGCCCGCCGGTCTTTCTCGACAATCGTCTGTACGCTTTCTACGAGGGGTTGACATCGCTTGATGCGCACACCGGGCGTGAACGACAGCGCGACAAGTTTCGCGTAAATGAAGAAGGATTGGCCCTGACTGAATCCGATCCCGTAGCTGATGAACGCAACGTTTACACTTCCGGACGCGGTAAAGTGCGGGCCATTTCGCGTTCGAAGGGCGAGGAAGTTTGGGAAGCAAAAGACCTGGGTTCAGTTCCCGAGATGCTTTTGACTCACGACGTTCTCTACGCCCGCACCGGCGGTCAATTCGCGCGGCTGGAAGATGGCGAGACTGTCGAGCGCGGGCCATATGGGGTCAGCGCCATCGATCTGGAAAAAGGAAAGGTTCTATGGCGTTACAAGGGGGCCGATAAAGGAATCACCAACGTCGTCATGCCCGATGCCACGACGTTGGTCGTTGCCGATCACGACGACTTGATCATTATTGATGCGCGCACCGGAAAACGCCGCACGAAAATTTCGCATAATGTGGAAAGGGCCGCGTTCGTGCTGTTGAATGAACGACGCGAAGCCGTAGTCGGCGGCAAGAATGAAATTGCGGCGTTTGATTTGAACACCGGCGCGAATGTCTGGCGATCGCGGCACAACCCTCCGGGCCGCGGCCTGCTGCGGACCATCGCGGCAGTGGCCGCGCGCGCCGCCGCTCTTTACTTCCGTTATGGGAGCACGGCCTCCACCGCGTTTCGCGGTGTGCAATTACTGAATACCTTGAATGGATTGCGCTCAGGCCTGGCTCTTCATGCTGCATTGCCAAGTCTGACTACGCTGGCATCGAACAAGGCGAGCGAATACGTTCGTAACAACGCAGCTGAGTTTGTGCGTAGTCAAGCGACGGCATACGCGCGCGAGCGAATCTCGACTTTCGGAATACTCGCACGAGCACGGCAGATGTCCACGACGCGTCCGCGCGTGGCTGTCCCGCGGCCGGCGATTGAAGTGCATTCAGGAGATGTCGAAGATAAGCTGCTCGACCGGCTGGATCCCGCGCACCAGCTTGAACGGCTCTCGCGTTTCCTGCTGCGGACGCGGCGACTGGCCGCTTTACGCGGAGACTGGATGTACTTCTATACGGATCTCGGGCGCGCGAACGGGTTCTTGGGGGTGAACATCAATACCGGAGCGGACGAGCGCTCGATCCGGATGAGCGCACCTGACGATCGCTTTCTCAGCGATGAAGTACTCCAGGTACTTTTTGTTTCGCAGGATAACCGCATGCTGGCTTATGCGCTGGGCGAACGGGAGTGAAACATTGAAAGAGCTGCCGTTCCAAGTATCCCGGGCGAGACGGCTGATTGCCGCGCGGAATTGCGCTGGGGACCGAATAAGGAATTTCCTCAACCAGGTTCGGTTGCGACTTTGCCGCAATACTCAGCGCGCGGTGACTCTTCGTGGATCGGCTTTTTTGTTTCCTGGTTTTCTCCGTATCCTCTGTGGTAAATAATTTCCCATGAGCATCGCCGATGTGGAGTTCTTACTGAGGAATCATCTGACCATGTCCGAGTTGGAGGCTGGGTTGGATGACATTCGACGCGCGCCGAAAGATGACGGTGTGCTGGAATTGATCGTGCGCCGGCCCGTCATCAACGAGCGCGAGACTCTGGAGGAAGCCGAGTTGCATCAGACCGACGGCCTGGTAGGCGATAGCTGGAAAAGGCGACGCAGCACCAGCACGCCGGACGGATCGCCAAATCCTCTGATGCAATTGAATATTATGAATTCGCGGGTGGCCGCACTGGTGGCGCGGATCAAAGATCGTTGGCAGCTGGCGGGCGACCAGCTCCATCTCGATCTGGACATGAGCGAAGAGAATTTGCCGGCGGACACGCGCTTTTCTTTGGGCTCAGCGGTAATCGAAGTGACCTCGCCGCCGCACCTTGGTTGCCAAAAATTCGTCGCGCGTTTCGGACGCGAGGCAATGAAGTTCGTTAATTCGCCTCTGGGTAAGCAACTTCATCTTCGTGGGATCAATGCGCGGGTGGTTCAGGGCGGAATAATCCGTGTGGGCGATGTGGCCCGGAAGATCTAGATCACGGTGGCGGACTGGCTATTTGGCGCCCGCAAGCGTTCAAGCGCCCGGCAACTTATCCGGAAATACAAACGTCCGGCGAGCCGTCTGAGACCTCAGCGTGGCCTCCTGGTAATAGGTCTTAAGAATATTGTCTTTCCAATCAAACAGGTCGGGGTTGGCCGCAACAAACTTTGACCAGCTTTGTAGATCTTCTTCACGGTCCATTCTTTCATGGATCAGGAAGACATAAGCCCAGGTAATCGTCTCATGGTAAAGATTCGGCTTTCCGTTGGCGGCCGCAAAACGTTTCAAGCCAGCGGAAACCCTGTCGAGCGTTTCCAGCACTGAATTGCTTTGCAGATATAACCAGACAATCCGGACGTGGTCGCGATGATGAAAGTCTTCTCCTCGCAGCGAGTGATTCTCAAAGCGCTCGAGTACCTCTTTATCTTCCACTATCATGTTTCAGCTTGCGCCGGCTGCGTTTTTGCACTGCTTCCGCAACGCCGTCACCGGCTTCCAACAATCGATGGCTGGCATCGGCATCCAGATCCAATTTGTAGATGCGTTTGAGATCCGCAATGCGTTGCCGGGTTTCATCCCCAAACGGATGCCGTCCATCAAAAGCATGCAGAACGATACCTTCCAACAGGTCGCCGAGCGTCATGTCGTGATATTCAGCCAGCCCCTTCAAAACCTTCAGCAAGCGCTTTTCCAGACGCACGCCGGTTTGCACCCGCTCAACCAATATCCCTTCACTCGCAGCCGCTACTCTTGCTTTCTTTGTCTTGGTCATTGATAATCTCCAGCGTTGTCCCAGGGACCATGGTACATATGTACCAACATAACGTCAAGTGGGAAAGAAGCCCGAGGTGCCCTCTCGTTCTCGCATCGCTTCACTTTTCCGAAGTTCTGCGTGATATTGGCTCGGCTGCAGCAAGTATTAGATCACCGCGCAAAAGCGACGGTGCTAATGAGACCAGAACCGGAACTAACGTTGAAAACGTGTGTTCCCCAATGTTCGTGAGATTTGGGCTGCTGGTAAGGAAACCAAATGATCAGATACGTGGCCTTCCTGCGAGCAATCAATGTCGGCGGCCAAAAGCTAATCAAGATGGAAGAGCTGGCGCGCATCTTCACCGCGGCCGGACTGAAGAACGCGCGCACCTATATTCAGAGCGGCAATGTGATATTTGATTCCCCGTCGGCGAACGCCGTGGCGCTGCGGAAAAAGATCGAGAAGGCCCTCCTAAATGTTTTGGGTTATGAGGTCACGGTGATGATCAGACCGTTGACGAATATCGAAGAGATCGTCAGACGCAATCCCTTCAAGAAAATTAAGACCAGCGCCGAGGCAGCGGTGTACGTGGTTTTCCTTTCAGACGAACCACGGCACGTTCCCAAGTTGCCTTTGGTGTCCACTATCGAAAATCTCGACGTTTTCGAGGTCAGCGATGGCGCCGCCTTCATCGTGACGCGCCGCAAAAAGAACGGCATGTTCGGTTACCCTAATAAGTTTGTCGAGAAGGAACTGGGCGTGTTGGGAACGACGCGGAACTGGAACACCGTTAATAAGATTCTGAAGGCCGCCGAAAGGATCTGAACCGGGAGAGTAGTGGAGGACAGTTCAGAGTTGTGTTCAGAGCCCGATTATCTTAACCGCAAAGGACGCAAGAGGCTTTATTGAAGGCCTCGGCGTCATTAGTTTGGTTTTCGTTTTCTCCCACAACGACAAGAGCGATCCACGAAGTCACACGAAACCGTGCGAACAAAACCGTCTCCCCTTCGTGTGATTTCGTGGATCTTTCTCGGAGTGTGGCACTCTCAAAAATACGACACAACCGCAGATTAAGTCAGTAACTAACGCAGCATAGCTCATTGATCCAATTCCGCGATCGGCTGTCCCGTTCTCACCGATTCATAAACAGCGTCAACTAACTGGACTGATTTGTAACCATCGAA
>JAWWPL010000382.1:0-6535 GCA_033850605.1 Blastocatellia bacterium
GGGACAAAGCTGCGCTCGTCAAGGCAGTTGTAACCAAGACTTCCCGCCAAGAAAAACGCGAAAGATTACTCCTTATGTGATTTCAGTGTGAGGGTCCTGCCGAACGACCCCAGGGTTCGCGACCGAAAACCGAGCTACGATGACCGTAATGTTATCGTCTCCGCCACGCTCATTGGCTAGAGCAACAAGTTGGGCGCAGGCTCCGCTCAGGGTCGGGGCTTGCTTTATGATTTCGCACATCTCAGAGTCGGTGACTTTCTGCATCAGGTAATCACTTGTCAGTATCAAGTAGTCGTCGTGTGTGAGAGTAACGACGCTTAGCGCCGGCTCGATTTCATCTCGCACGCCTAGCGATTGGAGTACGACGTTGCGCTGAGGTGACTGCACGGCTTGCTCCTTTGTCATTTGCCCAATATCAACCAGGACCTGAACGAGGGACTGATCTTTCGTCACCTGTTGCACCAGGCCTTCGTGAATCAAATAGCAACGCGAGTCACCAACCTGGCCGAGGTAAGCTTGCCCCTGATAGATAAGTGCCGCTGTCATAGTGGCGCCCATTCCTGAGAACGCAGGAGTTTCCCGGCTGGCATGCCAGATGGCGCGATTGGCCAATTTCAGAGCATCGCTTAGTCGCTCTGTGACAGACCCGTTCTGGGCCGGTTCGGAGAGCCGGCGGATCACTAGCTCAATGGCCAGCCGGCTAGCGACTTCTCCCGCTTGTGCTCCGCCCATCCCGTCTGACACTGCCAGCAGAAGGCCGTCTGGTCCGACTCTATGATCATCCAGATCACCGTTAATAGCCTTCACCTCACTTTCAAGAAGCTCCGCGACTACAAATGCGTCTTCATTAGCTGAGCGCACCCGGCCCGTATCGGTCAGACAGGCAACCGAGACTGCCAATCCGTTTGCATTTTGATCTGTCATTGAACCCATTTTCATTTTTTCCTTTCATTGGCTCGGAACTTATTAATGACGAAACGCCTGTACAAGCGTGAATGCCCCTGAAGCGATAAAGATCAAGGCAGCGCCGTACCTGATTATCTTTTCCGGTAGGCGCTTACCCAGCACTTTCCCGACTATGATCGCCATCCCGTCGGCGATGACCATCCCCACGGTGCTCCCGAGCCAAACACCGATAAAGCTTTGCTGCTGACTGGCAATTGTCACTGTCGCCAACATCGTCTTATCGCCCAGCTCGGCGAGAAAGAAAGTCATGCCCACCGTTATTAGCGGACCGAAGCGACCGTCTCTTATCCTTCCTTCATCGAGATCATCACCGCGTAGCGTCCACACACCAAACCCGATAAACGAAACTCCGGCTAGCAGATTTATCCAGAAGACAGGTAGCGCCAACCCTGCGACCTCCCCAAGCGCCACGGAAAAGAGATGTACAAGTAGGGTTGCGCCGAACACACCAGTAATTACGGTAATGGTTCGGTAACGAGTAGCAAAGGCTAACGCGACCAGCTGTGTCTTATCACCCATCTCAGCAATGAGCACGAAAAATAGCGCGATCCAAAAAGCAGTCATTGTTCTCCTTCGATCCATCCTTCCGTATTCGACATCACCGCGCGCGATCACTTTCTGGACGAAAGTCAAAAGCAAAAGAGCCAGCCCTTCGTCACAAGACAGATCGAGTGGATCTGCTGTGACGAAGGTCTGGCTCTCAGAAACTCTTTAAGGTTCTGCCTGCGGATCGGATAAGCGCTTCTCACAAGAAGCGCCCATCAGTATGTCGGATTCCGCAAGGCCGCTTGTACGTGTGCGGCTAAACTACTCCCCTTCTGTCCATGAACCTTTTGCCAGAAATATTGTTTGGTGTCAATCCATGAAAGATCGCTCTAAGGAAAAAGCACTTGCCGCTGGGGCGCAAGCTTACCTTACCTAAACCGGCGTCCACCACAGATTTGGTCGACGCACTCCGCTCAACACTCCCTGCATCAAGACCGACCGCGGCCGCGAATTGATTTACTTCGGTACGTCGGTGGAAGTTCTAGGTCATCATCAAATAAGCACTTCCACATTCACTTTGGCAGTTCTCGCGTATTTCAGCAGTACCGCCAACGCTGCTGTTTGATCTCCGCAATGACTTCACAACTTACTTTCCCCTGCCAACGATGGCGAAAACATCGCAGCTTGGTACAGCGACGTGTAGAAGTGTAGTTGGTGTAGTTGGAGCTTTCCTCAAGACCCCGCTCCGGGCACCCGTATTATGCGGTTAGAGCGGCTCACGATTCTGCCCTTAAGGTTAGTCGAACAGATTCTCCGCCGTCTGAAGGGTTAGGCCACCGGAACGCGTCAGGACTTTTACGTAACCGGACTGTTCATGAGACAATTCAAGGGCTCCGCCCAACTGAAAGAAGTAGTTCAATGGCCGGGTTAAAAATCCTCATCACCAGCTTTATGTGCGCTGAACGGAGTGGGCTGGAGGTTTACGTTCGGGACCTTGCGCTTGAGTTGCAGAAGCGCGGGCATGTGCCAATCATTTACAGCCCTATTCTGGGTGAACTGGCCCAGAAACTTCGCTTGAAAACGATTCCGGTGGTTGACGACCTCAACGCGATAGGAACTTTCCCAGATCTAATTCACGGGCATCATCACATGGAAACGATGACGGCCTTGCTGCATTTTCCCGGCGTGCCTGCAATCTACTTCTGTCACAACACGTTTAGCGGGCTTGACAGTCCTCCCGCCTCACCGCGTCTATTGCGTTATGTCGCCGTAGACCAGCCTTGCTATGAAAAACTGGTATTCGAGCATGGAGTGCCCGCGGAGCGGGCGCGACTGCTGCTTAACTTCGTTGACGGCTCGAGATTCAAATCTCGAGCGCCGCTCCCGGCGCGACCGAGCCGCGCGCTGATATATGGTAATTACGCCAGGGACGATGCCAATCTAGCAGCGGTCCGTGAGGCGTGTTCACAAGCAGGAATGCGGCTTGATGTGGTGGGCCTCGGCGTGGGCAGACCCATCACCGAACCCGAAAAACTCCTCGGACAGTACGACATCGTCTTCGCCAAGGCGCGCGCTGCTGCCGAGGCGTTGACCGTTGGCACTGCGGTGGTAGTTTACTGTATGAGGAGTGTCGGCCCGATGGTCACGGTGAGCGAGCTGGAACGGTTGCTGCCGCTCAACTTTGGCATTCGTACGATGACGGCCCATTCGTCTCCTGAGTCTCTCACGGCGGCAGTCTCCCGAGAGATCTCGCGTTATCATCCGCAGGACGCTGCCGAGGTCTCCAGACGAGTTCGCGACCGATTACAGAGTGATAAGGCCATCGACAGCATTCTCTCACTCTATGGCGAGGTAATAGCGGAGTACAGGAACGCGGGCGCGCCTGACCCTTTGGCAGAAGCGCGCGCGGCGGCCGCTTACATTCGTTGGTTGTCGGCTCGCGTCCGGCAGCAATTTGATATCGTGATCGACTCGCCCGTGGTTCGTCCAGAAGAGCCACTGGAAAATGAACCGGTCTTGAGTCCTCCAGAAGAACGCCCCGAAAGCCACCCAGTAGTGGTTCGTCCAAAACGGCTCTTGGCCAGAGTTTCGAGGAGCTCAACCGTAATTCGGTTAAAGCGGCCTTTGGTAAAAGTCCCCATCGTCGGCAAGTTGGCTCAGTCTCTTGCGCGTCGTCTGGTTGGCTCATCATGATAATCTGCTTACCGAAAACAAGTTTCTAAACGATGAAGGCGGTCAGTACATGATCGAAAGAGTACGATGGGATTCAGTATCAGGATTAGCCGCCGTGTCCTTAATTACACCGGTTTTCAAGTTACTGCTGCGCTAGTGTGGTTCGGAAGATTCGGAAGATGTTAGCTTCGCTTTGCAAGCTGGAGCATAAGTTTGCGCTTTGGTTGCAAGGTGATAAGCGGGTTAAGCTTCATCGGAAGCGACGCGAGAGCTTGCATTCGCCAGCGTTGAGCGATTAAGGCGATTAGCAAAGTACCCTGTGTCCATGCAAGACCCTCACCCAAACATCCTCTCGGCCCTCCGCCGAATGGGAAGTAAGAGTACTGCGGCCTGGTTGCCTTTGCCTCCGACGTCCATCGTTGCGGATCGAACCGTGAAGGATCAGGAAAATAGCGCGGATCGTGGTGCATCAAGTACTGGCTCAGGATGACAATTGACCCGGCTGGTAGAACATAGCCACCGGTTTCAAAATCTTTGATTAGATAGCGTGCCAATGCCCATGCTGGCGGATACATGCGCAGGGCTTCGGCAAAGACCATCTTGGTGTAGCGCAAATGCGCCACATCAGCCAGCGTGGGCAGTCTTGAACCGAGTACGGTATCAAGTTCCGCGTGGAGTTCCGCCTGCACTGCCTGGTCCTGTGCGAGCAGAAACCATGTCCACGCCAAACCCGTCCCCATAGTTTCAGAGCCTGCCAGAAAGAATGTCACCGCTTCGTCGCGTAAATGCAGCTCGTCCATTTGTGCATCCGACCCGGATTCGTCGAATGCAGCGATGAGCATCGAGAGGAGGTCGCCGTGATCCTGACAGCTTTCGCGGCGCTCGGCGATGATGCGGCGAACAATGCGATCGAGCCGATCTTGAGCTTTGCGAATGCGGCGTGCACCCGACATAGGCAACTTCGCCAGTAGATTGGCTAGCGGCGAACCGAACAGTTGAAATTGCGAAATCACCAGTCCTACCGCTTCGTTGATTTCATCTGCCTCCACGTCGGTTTTGGTGCCGAATGTCATCTGGCTGGTAATCGCCAACATCAGGCGCTTCATTTCGCGCATGACATCCAACTTTAGCCCGTGTTGCCACCGCTCGCTAAGACGTTCCGCGTGCTCCATTATCACTGCTTCGTGCGCGGTGAAATGCTGTCTATGAAAGGCAGGCTGAATCAGCCGGCGCTGGCGGCGATGAAATTCACCTTCGCTGGTCAATAGCCCTTCGCCCAGGAAATGTCTTGTTCGCCGTATCTGCTGCCCCTTGACGAAGCTTTCGTAATGGCTTGTCAGGGCATTCTTGATGTAATCGGGATGATTCAGTAGGAAGATGTGTTTTGGACCGATTCGGAAATGGGCGATGTCACCGTATTCGCCCGCAACCTTCATCAGAAAACTGAGAATATCGCGGCGGCGGGTTGCTAGTAGGAAGCCATCAACGCAACTGACCCTCGGCCCCGGCGGGTAAGGATTTGTTGACATGAAACCTTGTGAATCCCCTTAACACGTGAAACCCCAGCTGCAAACAACTGGTGGCCTACTTTAGGGCGACAAGGTAGTGCTTCATGATAGCTTCTGCTCATACGTAGTGCAAACGCGGCATCATCCCGACCACTTCGTTGCAAATCGGCCGACCGTTCATTCCCTTCCTCAGCTGTAACATAGGATTACTCGATTCACATCGATGTACGGTTCAGTACAATTTTGGAAACAACGATCGGTCTCCGTTCGTTCTCCTCTCTGTTCGCTGTCTATACCTTGCTCTTCTACACGTGTTGGTTTTTACTCTGCAGCCACAAATGAGGAGTAATAGTAATGACGCCGACTAAGTCAGCTCTACCCCAGGGCACGTTAGATCTGTTGATCTTGAAAGTTATCTGCATCGAGGCAGCCTCAAATAGGAGCCTGATTCAATCACTCGAATAGGAGCGCGAAGATGAGCACAAGTGAAATGACAAACCGATTGGCAGCAACGTCGCCGCGTCGCAAAGCCAGGATTGCCGGTGTGTTTTATCTCCTCACGATACTGACGGGAATATTCGCCCAGGGTTTCGTGAGCGGCAGCTTGGTAGTAGACGGGGACGCATCGGCCACGGCGACCAACATGCTGGCGCACAGTGGCTTGTTTCAATTAGGTTTCGCCGTCTACCTCATCGAAATGGCATGCCAAGTTGCGATGACTGCCCTGTTTTATGAGCTGCTCAAGCCGGCGGGCAGGAGCATCTCTTTGATGGCAGCGTTTCTCGGCCTCACCGGGTGTGCTATCAAGACCTTTAGCCGCGTCTTTTTTATCGCCTCCCTGTCGGTTCTGGGAGGCTCGCACTACTTGAGCGTATTCAGCACGGAACAGTTGCAAGCGTTGGCGCTTCTCTTCCTCAAGGTGAATGACCAGGGCGCCGGGATCGGCCTGGTTTTCTTCGGATTCTATGCGCTGCTGACGGGCTATCTCGTTATCAGATCCACGTTCCTGCCTCGTATCCTGGGCGTGCTTGGGATACTTGGAGGTGTGGGTTGGATAAGCTTCCTGTACCCGCCGCTCGGATACCGCCTGTTCTCCGTCATTGGAGCCCTCGGCCTCCTTGGGGCAGGAGCGAAAATCCTATGGCTCATCGTGTTCGGTGTGAACGAGCAACGATGGAAGGAGCAGGCCAGTGCGGAACGAGCAGCGCAATGACTGCCTTTGAGAGAAGCTTGGGGAAAAGGATGATGCGCCCATGACTCGCAAAACAAACGCACGGCTTGCCGGCTTCATGTTTATCTTCTACATCGTCAGCGGCATCGCCAGCCTGATGCTGTTCGGCCGGGTAACCAGTGGCGCCGAGGGAACCGCCGCGAAGCTTGCGAGCATCGCCCAACACCCGACG
>JAWWPL010000137.1:0-7259 GCA_033850605.1 Blastocatellia bacterium
GTTTTTGATCCCCGGCGATTTAAACCAGGATTTTCTTCGCCGGTTTTTTTACTCCCCGGGTCCTTGAATCTGAATTTCAGATTTGAAATCTAAAATAACAAAAGCACTGCGCTAATAACAAAAGCCCCGCGCTGCTAACAACGCGGGGTTTCTTTGAACCTGTTTCCGGATAGCGGTTGAAAGAGTCGCCGAGCTGTTTAGCGGATTATTTTACGTGGCCGCAAGTCGCCTTAACTCACCACGTTTGTCCTGCATATTGAAACATTCCAGGCAGATGCTGTCAACATCACCGCAGTTCGAATATTTACCACAACTCACGCACGTTAAGTTTGAAACCGGACAGCTCCGGATCGCCCGAGACAGTCTCCGGGTCTTCGAGAATTTCAACATCTCGCTTAGGTCGATTAGGTCGATAGATGTAGACACGCTTTCTAAGCGGATCAATCAGCCAAGCCATTTGTGCTCCGTTGGCGATATATTCAAGCATCTTGTCTTCCAATGGCGGCAAATTATCTGACCGTGAACGCAACTCAATCACAAAGTCGGGACAAAGAGGCGCAAAACCTTCCTGTTCCTCCGCCGTCAGCGCCTTCCACCGTTCAAGCTTGATCCAGGAAGCATCAGGCGAACGCCGCGCACCATTCGGTAGCACAAAGAGCGTCGAAGAGTCGAAAACTACACCGCTGCGGTTTGCCTTTGCCCAATTACCAAGCTGCCGGTTTAGTTCGGCAGTGCGCAAGCCGGTTTTCGATCCAGTGGGAGACATAAGGATAAGTTCTCCTGTTGCGGTCAGTTCCATTCGCAATTCGGGGTTGTCGCGAACTAGCTGATCGAAATCTTCGCCGGTGAGGACCGAATGTACATCAACGATAAAATTTGGCGGTACGTGCAAATCGATTGGCGAGAATATGGTTGCCATATGCAAAGCTCCCTGGTCGGATTCTAACCCGAAGAGATTAGGCCAGCAACGTCAAAGAAGCGCCCATTTACAACGAAGCCCTAACCGAGAATCGCCGCGTCTGTCGAGGAATCCGTCCAGCGAACGGATTCCTCAACCACAAGCCGTCTACCCGGAAGGTAACGCTTAAGAACGTCCACGCGTAAGACGGCGTGTATTTGGCGCGTGCGTGATCTTCGGCACGGTCAGAAGTCTCCGGCCGCCTATTTGTTCGACGACATGTTGCGCAGACATCATGGCCCCCTCCTGCCAGCCCGGCAGTTGCGAGACCTGATCACCCACCACAAAGAAACGACGATCCGGAGCCAACAAGCGCGAGTAGGCCGCCGCATGCGCCGCACTGCCGGGATCCCAGTTGGCCCAGCCACCGCCTTCGTTCGGAATATTTTGCCAGGCTATTGAGATTGCCTTGTCTGAGGGCACTATTCGCGTGTCCGCAAACTCCGGATGGAGCTTGATAGCGCCTTGTCGGGCGGTAATGATGCGCTGGTCAAGGCTCATTCTGCCGAAGGCGCGCGCATCGTCGTCGTAATTATAGACGCCGGTTAGGGTGCCGTTTTTGGTGAAATAATCATACGACGGATACCACATCTGCGTGATCGGATCATCCGTATAGCTTATGCCGCCGTAAATCTGGTTCTTGTCAGATTCCCAAAAGCGCTGGTTGGCCTGCCAGCCGAGCTTGCAGGTTGGATCATACTCACATAGCTCGATGGCCTTGCCGAAGTCAGTCGCGAAGTTGTTGCCGATGTTCTTGAGCAGCGGTAACGGGATGTTGCTGATGCAGTAGTCCGCTTCAATGGTGCTGCGTTTTCCCTGATCTTCGATGACGACGCCCACGCCGTTATTGCGAATCTGTATGTCCAGCACCTTCGTGTTGTACTGGATGAGCGAGCCAATCTTGCGCACAAAGCCATCCACGATCTTGTCCATGCCGCCTACTGGCTGAAAGAGCGTCGGTTGCCACTCGTATTCAAAAGACTGGTAGAAGCGGAAGCGCCAGAACTCCGAGCTGAGGAGTTCCTTTAACCCCAGCTTGGTTCCGGGTTCACAGGGTTCGGAAACGGTTATGTCGCAGCCGTCGCGGGTCGAGCCGCTATACTGGAAGCACGCCACGCATTCCTTTTCGCAAGCCATGCAAACCTGACAACTCGCATTGCACTTCTTACATTTGGGTTGGCCGCAGTTACTACACAACTCGTTAGCGCCGAGATCCCCAAAGTTTTTTAAGAGACAAAGGAGCTTGACACGATCTCCTTCGTCTAGTTCTGCATTGAGTGCGTTCTTGTTCACGGCCTTGGCCAGCATCTCAGAGATATAACCCTGAGTATCGTTGGCCATGCGCCGTTTG
This sequence comes from Blastocatellia bacterium, assembly GCA_033850605.1. GTDB lineage: Bacteria > Acidobacteriota > Blastocatellia > Pyrinomonadales > Pyrinomonadaceae > UBA11740. The sequence goes on from JAWWPL010000137.1 coordinate 2,310, forward strand.
ATCTGGGGCTTGCCGCCGAAAGCCTTGTCGCTCTGAAACAAATTGGCCATCGTCTCCATGACATAAACTTCGAGCGCCACGTCTAGTTCCCGGCAATAGTGAAGAGCTCTGCGGTGATGGTAAGGGAGTCGCCCCGGGCCCAGATTGAGATAGAGGCCTTCGTCGAAGTAGCAGACCTGCTCGGTTTCAACTCCCTTATCATTCACCTCTTTGATTACGGTACCGCGTCGCGCCGTATGGTTTCGTCCTCCGGCACGGTCGGTCAATTCGATAATCTTGCAGCTGTAGTTTGCTCGGGTCAGTTCATAGGCAGCGGTCATTCCGGCGATGCCGGCGCCGAGGATGACGACTGATTTGCCTCTGCCTGAACCCTGGGGAAGTTCAGGGGGCCCGGCCCATGCCTCCGGAAGGTTAATCAGCCCGAGGGCGGTCATTGTCTCGTAAAGCGCCGCTGAGCCGCCTGCTAAACCGACTTGCTCCAGGAAGCGTCTGCGAGTCACGCTTTTCTTTTTTTTCGACATTGGATTTCTCCTATTAGTGGGGCGTGAGAATGCTGTTTGCCGACGCCGGTGGCCGATCAACTATCAAACTGGCAACTGTGAAACTGCTCGGTATGCAAGCTGATAAAACAGCCTTTAACCCGACGAATAAAAACCGCTCGAATAAAACGACTGGCGAGGTGCGGCTTTCATACTCCTTTTTATCTTGGTAATCAATAGGCTTTTTACCTGTCAACACGTTAAGGAGATGACGAAAGTGTAGGGGTAGCCAGCCCCACGGAATCCTTTCGGCTGGCCCTGCCGGTAATTCAGTCTCGTAATTTTCTATTTACCATTTACCAATAACCCTTTACCATCAGTCTTCCATGCGTCGAGCCATCTATCCAGGTTCTTTTGATCCGGTTACCAACGGCCACCTCGATATTATCCAGCGAGGCTGCAAACTATTTGACGAAATCATCGTCGCGGTGCTCATTAATCCGGACAAGACGGCGTTCTTTTCGATTGAGGAAAGATGTGAAATCCTGACTGAGGTCTTGAAAGATATCGATCGCAGTGACTGCCGGGTGACGGTAGAAAGTTTTGCCGGATTAATGGTCGAGTATGCCGCCGAACGAAACGCCAATGCTATAGTGCGCGGCATTCGCGCCATCTCGGACTATGAATACGAGCTGCAGATGGCCTTGATGAACCGTCGTTTGCAGCCCCGCCTGGAAACGGTTTTTATGATGCCTGCCGAAGAATACTCTTACGTCAGCTCGCGCCTGGTAAAAGAAGTGTTTCATTTGGGCGCCCCGATTAAGGATTTGGTTCCGCCCCTGGTTGAACAACGGATGAGAGAGAAAAGTTCCAAATGATGACCAAGCCAACAGCCTCGTTCCCCGTTTCCGATAATGTGGCAGAAATGAAAGCGTCATCGACGCTCGCGGCGATGCAGGCTGCCGACGCCATGCGCTCCGCCGGAGTCGACGTAGTCGATCTCGGCGCGGGCGAGCCGGATTTCGATACGCCGCAGAACATCAAAGACGCCGCCGCGGCAGCAATGCGCGCCGGCAAAACGAAATATACGCCTACAGCCGGCATCCGGGAGTTACAACAAGCCATTATTGGTTTCTATCAGAGGGAGTTTGGCGCAGCTTACGAGCGTAATGAAGTAATGGCCACAGCCGGCGGCAAACAGGGAGTTTTTAACGCAGTCGTTTCGCTGATTAATCCCGGCGACGAAGTGCTGATTCCCAAACCGTATTGGGTAACGTTTCCCGAAATCGTGACCTTTGCGCGCGGCAAGTCGGTTTTTATCGAGACTGAAGATAACGACTTTGTCCTGACTGCCCAGATGATCCGGAAAGCGATCACGCCCAAGACGCGGCTGATCATTCTGAACTCGCCCAGCAATCCTTCGGGTCGGGTAATTCCGCCAGCTGAGTTCAAGGAGATTATGGAGATTGTTGTCGAGCGCGATCTTTATGCCATCTCAGATGAATGTTACCTGCGCTTTGTATATCCGCCGGCACAGGTCTTCAGTGCTGCTTCGATGCGGCCAGAGTTGCGGCGGCGTCTGTGCATCGCGGGGTCGTTTTCGAAAACTTTCGCCATGACCGGCTGGCGCGTGGGATACACGCTGGCCAACCCTGAATGGACGCGCGCCATGCTGAAAGTCCAGAGCCATTCAACCAGCAATACGACTTCAATATCTCAGGCGGCGGCGACGGAAGCACTGAACGGTCCCCAGGATTCGGTGGCGGCGATGCTGGCGGAATACACTCGCCGGCGCGAGTGGCTGCTGGGCGCGCTGAACGACATTCCGGGTCTGCGCTGCCCCCAACCCGAAGGCGCCTTCTATGCTTTTCCGGATGTGCGCGGATGCTGCAAAGGGAAGTTGCACACCTCCGGCGACTTTGCCAACGAATTGTTGGAGCAGAAGCAAACCGTGGTCACAGACGGGGCCGCTTTTGGCGCCGAAGGTTTCATCCGCATTTCGTACGCGACATCGTTGGATCGCCTCGAAGAAGGAGTGAGGCGAATAAGGCGAGTGGCGGAGGGCAGTCCGCGTTGATAATCCGGGCAATTCGTTAGGCGCGGACTCTCAATCGCTCCGGCAAACGATCCACGAAATCACACGGAACCTGACGAACTAAAACCTCCGCTTCGTGTATTTCGCGGATAGTCTTACCTTAAAGAGCGGCAAGCTCTTAAGTAAGAAACTATCGAAACTCATGATGTCCAGACTAGAAAAGCAAGAGGCGGGTACTTACCCGCCTCTTATATTTCGAGTTGTGAATTACTGGAGTGTTAGTACAGATTGAAATTGTACTGCAGCTCCATCCACATCGAGACCGGATGGCCGTCCTTGGTTGCGGGGACGAACCTGATACTTTTGGCAGCCGCAATTGCGCGCTCAGTCAGGCCATCGGGTAAGCCCGAGACAGCATGTATGTTTGTTACTGAGCCGCCAGCCGAAAAGACGGCTCGCAGGGTCACGGTTCCGGTAATCTGATTCTTACGCGCGGACTCAGTATAGGTTGGCTCGGGTTTTTCCAGCACGCGGGCTTTGGAAGTAACCTCTCGGCCACTAAAGATTCGGTTGTAATCAGTGCCGCCGCCCCCGCCACCGGGGCCGCCGCCACCTTCGCGACGGTCACCGCCACCGGTGTTGCCGCCGTTGCCCGGGCCATAGCCGCCACCGTTGCCGGGACCCACACCACCACCGTTCCCCTGACCGATTCCGTTGCCGGTACCAGATCCGGATGAAGGAGTCATGGACTTGGACTTGGGATCACCGTACTGAAGTTGCCGCTGGTCCGGCGGAAAGAGTGCCGGGTCGGCATCGAGCGTTGCCGGCATCGGTAACGCCGGATTCTTGATCACCGGAGGATGCGGATCGGGAGCGACAACCTGCGGAATCCGCAAATCAGCCTGAGGTAACTTTCCAAACGAAGCAGGGGTCTGCTCCTCGCGGCCGCCGCCACCGCCGCCGCCGGCCTTTTCCTGCTTAGGCTTGCTGCCTCCGCCGTTACCCTTTGCCATTCCCGCCGTGCCTTCATCAGGAGTGGGCTGTTCGTTGGGAATGTCGGAAATCATCTGGGTCAATTCAATCTGGTCTTCATCGGCCTGGGCTTTGGCTAGCGCCTTCTGATGAAAGAACGACCAGAACACATAGAAGCCGACGACGCCAAAGACGAGCACGAATGCGACGACAATGCCCGACAGTACATTTCGAGAGTCAGAGGGTTTCGCTCCCATTACCGCCGCGCCGCTGTTATTACCCATCCAACCGGCAAAGATCACAATCAGTGCGGTGAACGCTCCCAGCGCAAATATCGTCAGGGCGACACGAGATCCAACCGCGGATGAGGTGCGATCAAGCAATGCGAGCAGACCGACCAGCGCTGCCAGCGCAACCAGCGAAATCCCAACCGCTATGACCGCGTCCCGGCGGGCAAAAAAGCGTCCGACCATTTGCCCATATCCCTGAACTGAACGCTTCACGAAACCGAACGGATCGCGCTTGAACTCAGGCCAGGTCAATTGATAGTTGTGAGCCACTCCACCCAACTCGCCCGCGAGCCGGGAGGCCAGCCCTCTATCTTCCAGAATTGTGAGATGGTACTCACCGAGCAATCCTTTATTGGCACTTGCCGGCGCCGGAGTTGCTGGAATCGGAGCCGGAGCTTCGAGGGGCACGGCCGCTGAATGCTGGAACGTTGCTGTTTCCGCCACCGGATACGTAGCCTCGATCTCGGCCGGAGGCGTGTTCACCGAAGCAACTGGCGCCGCGCTCAGCGGCGTTCCATCAACCGGACAGAAACTGAATCTATCCGCAAACTGTTCCTGGCACGTATCGCAAAATTTCATTGTTACTACCTCGCTATTCCCCTGAGGACTAAGTGCAGAATTCGATAGCAGAGCCGAGCTGCTCATTGCCTGCTGATAAGCAGCTGCGACGCGCTGATCCAAAGAACCGGGAGCATTTGGGGCGCTCCACTGTCTAAGCAAACTACGCAGTTCGTCGTCCTGCATGAACTTGGAATCAAAATCACTCATTTAAATCTCATGCAGGCGCGTACGAATGTCACTTACGCCCGCCTAACTGTAGCAGTTTCATGCCCGATTCGGAAATATCGATCGAGCCTTACACGCAGCCTTTCACGCGCCCGAAACAGCCTCGACTTCACCGTACCCGAATCAGCTCCCACGACTGCGGCAATTTCGGCCAGCGAAAGATTCTCGTACTCAAAAAGCACCAGAGCTTCACGTTGCAGTGGTGGCAGACTCGCTATCGCTCGTTCTACAGCACCGGCCAATTCACCATCGAGCACCTGTGCCATTGGCCCCTGCCGATCCGCGCTCTGTGGTTCCTCCACAAGTTCTTCAAGCGCTGTCTCGCGTCCGAAGCTTTGGTACCGTTTAGCGGCCTGGTTCCTGGCTGCCGCATAAAGATAAGTCCGCA
>JAWWPL010000446.1:0-3674 GCA_033850605.1 Blastocatellia bacterium
CTGTCCGCCAGCGGGCGCGGCCCGCTCAGGCTGGCGCAGGAATCTCCTTCAAAGGCTGTGCGCTGCGCGCGGGCGGACAGGATGTCCGCGCTCCAGAACGCGGCCAGTCAGTGGCGACCTATCCGCTTTTCTTTAATGCGATCAGTGGTAAGTAAAGGTTGCTATTTTCCTTGGATTGACGAATCCACGGAGCGCGGGCGGACAGGCTGTCCGCGCTCCATGACGCGGCCAGTCACTGGCGACCTATCCGCTTTTCTTCAACGCGATCAGCGGATAAGCCGCGAGCGATTGGCCACATCTCCGCCTGCTTGAACTTTTCAAACCAGCTAGGCGTATAATTGACTCTACCGAAAGACAAAGCCCGACATAAGAAAAAGACGCTTTGTCATCGGGACCGAAATGGTCACGCTTCTCTTTACTGCCGTCGCAATTCTTCTCCTGTTTGGAATCGGAGCTTACTTCTGGCAAAAGCCGGCGGAAGGTAACTCTGCCGGCGTCCTGCCGCCACCACCGAACGCGCGCGGGTTATTCGCCGATGAATATTCGACTGCGGTGGATGACACGGAGCACCAGGCCATTTTGGCTCAACAGCGTGAAGAGCTGATCAATCAAGCAAGAGATGGTAAACGCGGCGCGCTGGATGAGGCGCATAGGAACGGCGATCCCGATCTGTATGATCGGGTGCTCGCCGAGCTGGTGCAATTCTCTGATTCAGATCCAAAGCTGCTCTCGTTGCTGTCGTACATAAGTCAAAACCAGTTGCCCGTTAACCCGAGCCTTGCAGACGCCGCGCTGGCGTCGTGGAAGGCAGCACCGGATCGCGCGAGCACGGCCAGGGCGCTGCACCTGGCTGCGCTGACCGACGAGCCGGACATTTATCGAGGCGCAGTCGAGACGGCTCTCCAACTCTGGCGGGCGGGCCAGCTGGGTGATATTTCGGCAATTGAGCTGCGAGCTTTATTTGACGGAGAGTTTTGGGTACTCTCTTCCCGCTCAAGGAGCTCAGGCGCAGGTTTTGTCTTGAAGCGCACCCTCGACGGCGCGCGTCGCGAACTGGAAACGACGCCAGGCGCCGATCAATGAAGATAATTTCCTTCCAGCTTAAGTCCAATCTCCGTGCAACCGTTCGGAGTACCGCCTTCAGGCGGAATTCCTCCGAACTTAAGTGCTTCCGCCTCAAGGCGGGACTCCGAACTACTAGAGGTAACCCATGAATAACATCGACATCTTCTCGATTCTCCCCGTGCTGATCGTTGCGTTCGTTCTCTTTATTGTTTTGCTGGTCATTCTCCGGCGCATCTTCGTGAACGTCGGGGCCCGCGAAATCGCGATTAAGGAACGGCGCTATTTTGGACGTCGCATGCCGCCAGGACGCGTAGTGGCCACCGAAGGCGAAGTCGGTATTCAGGCGGACGTGCTAAAGCCTGGCCTGCATTTGATCAGGTTTCCTTTTGAGAAAGTCGTGCGCAAAGTTCCTTTGATCGAGATCGGCGCCGATGAACTCGGTATCGTTGAGGCGATTGACGGCGACCCGATGCTGCCCGGACGAATTTTCGCGCTCGATCGCGCGCAGAACGCCCACAACAATTTTCAGGACCCGATTGCGTTCATCAAACAGGGCGGCGTCAAGGGCATTCAGTTGCGAACGCTGCCGCCAGGCTTGTGGCCGATTCATCCATACCTGTTCCGCGTTTCGGTTGCCAAGACTACGGTCATTCCCCAGGGTAAAGTCGGCGTGATTATCGCCGCTGATGGCGCCTCTCTTGATCCTGGCCGGCTGCTGGGAAAATCGATTGCCGGTCATCTCAGTTTTCAGAATGCTGAATTGTTTGTCTCTGCCGGCGGACAGAGAGGTCCCCAGGTCGACATCCTTACGCCCGGGACATATCGCATTCTCAATCAATCCACACCGTTTGAAGGCGGCACAGATATCAAGCCGGGCCTGTTTACCATTCGGCTTTTCGACGCCACGGTGATTGATGAAAATCAGATTGGCCTGGTCGAAGCATTGGACGGCGCCACGCTTAACCCCGGTGATTACGTTGCCGAATCGATTGAAGGGCATGACAACTTTCAGGATGGACACGAGTTCATCGACAGCAAGGGACAGCGTGGACCGCAGAAAGACATCCTGCTGCCCGGCACTTACTACATCAACCCGCTGCTCTTCAAGGTGATTCCGGAAAGTGCCAAGGAAGTGAAGCCGGGCGAAGTTGCAGTGATCGTCTCGAACACCGGGAAAGATCCTTCAGACGAGATTCGCCGTCAAATGGCCGCGAAAGTGCGCGGACGAATGGAGCGCGAAGAAAAAGAACAGGCCGCGCAATCGGCTGCGCACCTCGATAAAGCCGACGCGGAAATGATTAAGAGTGAAATGCTGACCGGCGACCCAGCCGATAGACGGCTTGATGAAGGAGCGCACGAAGCCTACGTCGTGCCCGAAGGTTATCGCGGCATACAGGAAACGGTAGTCGGTCCCGGCCGCTATTACGTCAACACGCTGGCGATTACTCCAATCATCATTCCCACAACCAACCAGACGGTGGAATGGACTTCGGGCGAAGTCGTCAACACCTTTAACCCCTTCGAGGTGATTTCCAAGGACGGCTTTACGATGCAGCTGGAAGTCCGGGTGGTGTTTCGGGTTAAGCCGGAAGACGCGCCCTTCATGGTCGCGAAGATTGGCGGCATCGAGCGTTTGATCCAAAACGTAATGCATCCGCTGATCGATTCCATCTTTCGCAATCAGGCTTCCGAGTCTTCGGCCATGGCTTATCTGCAAAATCGGCATGAAGAACAGGAGCGCGCTGAGGCTCGCGTGCGCGCGCATCTGTTGAAATACCATGTCGACGTAGTGAACGTTCTGATATGCCACATTCATCTTCCGGAAGAGCTGATGAAGACGCAGACCGAAAAGATTCTGGCTGAACAGCGCCAGAACATGTATAACGCGCAACGCGAAGCAGAAGAAAAACGCATTCAATTGGAGCGCACCAAGTCTCAGGCCGACAATCAGCGAGATTTGATGGCTGCCACTGTCGGCGTTGAAATCGCCGGCAAACGCGCTGAGCAGCGCAAGGCAGAGGGCGAAGGCGAAGCGCACTACATCTCGCAGACGGGTCGAGCCGAAGCCGAGAAAGTTCGCCTGATGGGCGAAGCGCAGGGCGTTGCTTATCACGAACAGGTCAACGCGCTCGGAGCTCAGGGAGTGGCGCTGGTTGAGGTACTGAAAGTCATCGGCGAGAAGGGCGTGCGCATTACCCCCGACATCATGGCCTCGGGTGGTGGATCGGGCGATGGCGGAGGTGGCGGAGGGATCGGAACTCTGCTGCTGCTGAACCTCTTCCGCAACCAGATGAATCTGCCTCCGGCAAACGGCGATAAGAAATAGAATAACGACGAGAGACTAGAGGGGACCGCGCTCTTGGTTGCCGGGAACGCGGACGTCCCGTCCGCTCTGAGCGCGAAGCGCGAACATTTCCAGGGGGTTCTAACGAGAGACTGAGCGGGCTGCGCCCGCTGGCGGACAGGATGTCCGCGCTCCGCGACTTATACCACCGCTAACTCTTTCTTAACGCCCGCGCGTTCGAAGTAGTTTTGGGCGCGCAAGACGTCGCGGTCGATTTGGGATTTCAACTCATCGACCGAACTGAATTTCTTCTCCTCGCGCAAGC
>JAWWPL010000462.1:0-10614 GCA_033850605.1 Blastocatellia bacterium
TTTCGCGTCGGCAAAGCGTTTCGCGGCTATCCGGTGGCCTTGCGGCCCACCCAGGCGGACGGAGTTTACGAAATCTATTTCGCCACGCATCGGATCTTAACCATCGATCTACGTCAACCGAATTATCCCGACCAGGATCGATTTGGACAGCCAGCTCGGCACCTAACCGAGCCTTGAAAAAGTGTTACCCATGTCTTCGGACACCTGTTACCCATGTCTCCGGTCTGTACAGGGAGAGGGCCGGGGTGAGGGCTTAGTACGGCAGGCGCGGAATAATTCACCGGGCTTTAGCCCATCTTCGAGATGAGCCATCAGTCAATTCTTCAACGCTGTTGATGCTTGCGAAGAATTCCTAAACGGATTGCGGGCTGAAGCCCGCCGCAACGTTGTGGTTGCAGTTTGCGCTTAGGCCCTCACCCCAACCCTCTCCCAATGGGAGAGGGAGTCAGACTGTACCCCACCGCAAGATGAAGTCAGTACCACCTGCGTCAGCGGGTGGGTTAAGATAGCCTCTTACGATGTGGAACGATATTAACCCTGCCAGTAATTCCGGCTCCTCCGGAAAAATAAGAATTGAAATTGTAAACCCCGATCTGCGCAAAGCAGAGGTACAGCTTTTCTATCAACAGATGGTCCCGCGAAAATAGAGTCATGTCTCAGCCCTTTCTCGCATCCCTGTTTGATACCACCGAACGGCAGCCGCTGAGCGTGTCTGAACTGACGGGCATGATCCGTGGCGAGATGGAGAAGCGATTCGCTTCCGTCTGGGTGGAAGGCGAGATTTCCAACTTCCGCGCGCACGGTTCGGGACACTGGTACTTCACTTTGAAAGACGAGTTCGCGCAACTGCGCTGTGCCTGTTATCGCAGCAGCAATCAGCGAATTCGTTTTCGTCCTGAGGATGGATTGCAAATGCGCGCCCGCGGCCGTCTGAGCGTGTACGAACAGAAGGGCGAGTATCAATTGATCGTCGAAGCGCTCGAGCCGATCGGCGCCGGCGCTTTGCAGTTGGCTTTCGAACAGACGAAGGCGCGTCTGCAAGCGGAAGGGTTGTTCGCCGCAGGATTAAAACGCGCTATCCCGCTGCTGCCGCGGCGGGTAGGCGTGATCACTTCGCCGACCGGCGCTGCGATTCGCGACATCCTCAACGTAATCTCGCGGCGCACGCGCACGGTACATGTGCTGTTCGCCGCGGCGCGAGTCCAGGGCGATGGCGCGGCCCAGGAGATCGTGCGCGCTATTAAATTTCTTAACGACTTTCATGTGCGGGCCACACGAGACGGGAATCCAAGTGCTGGGATTGACGTAATGATCGTTGGGCGCGGAGGCGGATCCATCGAAGACCTCTGGGCTTTTAATGAGGAAACAGTCGCTCGCGCGATTCGAGCTTCAGCCATTCCGGTGATCTCCGCCGTCGGCCACGAGAGTGACTTCACTATCGCCGATTTTATTGCCGACATGCGCGCGCCCACGCCATCGGCTGCGGCTGAGATTGTGGCCGCACACGAAGCTCAGTTATGCTCGCTGCTCGCCACGTTGACAACCAACCTGGGGCGCTCGATGCAATTCAGAATCGCGGATTCGCGGACGCAGGTTCAGGAGTTGGCGCTGTCACCTGCCTTCGATGCAGTCGCCGCGCGTTTGCGCGAAGCCATGGCGGCAACCGGAGATGCCGAACATCGTTTGCAAATTGCGATCACCAGTTTAATTCAGCGCGCCCAACGCCGGATGGGCGCGGCGGCGCACAGCCTGTCGCCCGCGCAGCTTCGCTCCGCGGCTCTGACCGCGTTGACCCGTCTTGAGTCGCTGAGTAAGGCACGCGACGCCGGGATGGCAACGCGGCTTGAGACCGCGAAGCAGCGACTCGCGATGGCCGCCGCCGGGCTTGACGCGTTGTCACCGCTAAAGGTCCTCGAGCGAGGTTATGCCATTGCCCATGACGCGGACGGACACGTAGTGCGCGCAGCCGGCGCGCTGTCAATCGGCGATTCGTTGCGCCTGCGCCTGTGGCAGGGTGCGGTTGATTGTCGCGTCGAAGGAACCGAAGAGAAGTAGCCGCGTTGCGGCATAAGATATATTCATCGTGGGTTGAGTGGCAAGAATAGACTAAGAGCCGCTATAGTTCCTCCATGCGCTTTGCGTGGGACGAGAAGAAAGCTGCGAGTAATCTTGTTAAGCACGGCATCTCGTTCGCGGAAGCTGAGACGGTTTTTGGCGATCCACTCTCGGATACTTTCCCTGACCCTGATCATTCGCTGGAAGAACATCGTTTCATCATCACAGGTTCGGCCGAGTCGGGTAAGATTCTCGTGGTGGCGCATACGGATGATGGAGAGTTAGTGCGTATCATCAGCGCCCGCGAAGCCACACATGGAGAAAAAAAGTCTTATGAAGAGAATTGAATCAGAGGAAGAGGACGATCTGCGGCCCGAATATGATTTTTCTCAGATGAAGGGTGGAGTGCGCGGCAAATACTTCGAGCGGTACCGCGAGGGAACAAACGTGGTGCTGCTTGATCCGGACGTTGCAGCTGCATTTCCGGATGCGAAGGCTGTGAATGACGCGCTGCGTTTATTGCTCCGGGAAAAGCATACTCCGCAGCCGCGTTGAATCTGATCGGGGCCAACGTCTTTCTCCGCGCGCCATCGTGCGCGACGAGCAAATGGTTTCCGCCGCCGCCACATATCTCAATCGGAGGTGAACGCCGAGAACATCCGTATATCGATCGACCGAAATAGGTGAAAGAGATAGATGGACAGGAAGTTGCTCTGATAAAAGGCTGATCGTAGCTTTGGCATTTGGCGGGTCCGAAACATGAAACTCAGGCGCAATCGCATCGTGATCGATCTCGACAAAGTTCGTGCTGATCAGCAAGGTCGCGCGCGCGCAGGTCGCTCTCGTCGAGTCGGTCGGATCTTCGGAATCATCGCGGTGCTGCTATTGCTTTTGGGCGGCGGCGTGGTGGCGGGTGGTTATCTGTGGTGGCGGCATTACCAGAACAGCCCGGCTTATACCCTGGCAATTCTCGCTGACGCGGCCCAGAGAAACGACACAGCGACGGTCGACGGAATTCTCGATACCGACAAAGTTTGTGACGATTTCATTTCGCAGGTTCGACAACATGCCGGCGGCTCAGTCGCTACGGCAATCGGTTCAGTCTGGCCCACCCAGGCTAATTCGGCTTTGCAGACGTTGTCTCCGCGACTTAAACAAACCGTGCATGATGAGATGGTGAAGGAGCTGAAACGCGTGACAGAGCCCGCGAAGGGGAAGCCATTCGTCCTGCTGGCGCTCGGGATCACTCGCTTTGCGGACATCAAGGAAGAAAACAACGTCGCTCAAGTAAAGGTGGATATCAATGATGAGCACCTGCAGCTTACAATGATGCCGGCGACACAGCCGGGCGGGGCGCGCTGGCGAGTTACGGCCGTGCAGGATGACAAGATGGTAAAACAGATCACGGATAACATGACTCAAAATTTGCCTGCTACGGCCGGCTCTGAGATACAGGACCAGCTTCGCAAGCAAGTGGATAAACTGAAGAAGCCGGGTAAGTGAGCTGGCGATTTTATTTCCCCCCCTAATGGGAGGGGTCACGGGAGGGCGCGAAGTGTAACGCCGACCCCGGCGGTACGGCAGGCTGCCAGCCTGCCGCTTCAACATTGAAATCTGCTTGGCAAGATCGCGCTTGAAGCTTCAGCATTAGAGTAGCCCTGCGGGCTGGCAGCCCGCAGTACTTTGCCACGGTCCTCAGCCCTCTCCCAAAGGAAGAGAGCGAAAGAAAAGATCTTTGCGACCAATGACCAATGCCAAACCAAAGAATTTTGAAACGTCGCTCGAGGAGCTCGAGCGGATCGTGCGCGAGTTGGAACAGGGCGAGCTAACGCTCGAAAAAAGTCTCGAGCTCTTTGAGCAGGGAGTAAAGCTTTCGCGTGAGTGCCAGGAGCGCCTGACTCAGGCCGAACGCCGGATTGAGATTCTGATGCGCGATAACCAGGGACGCGCGGCCGTACGGCCCTTCGATCCAGAGAGTGAATTGGGTGCCGCAGGGGATGAAGGTTAAGCGGGCCTGGATCGGGCTCCGATAGGAGCCCAATGTTTATAGCTCCGACGATCCGACAGGCACTCGCTCTGTAGGAGCGAGATGTTAGCTCGCCGCATCAGCAAGGTTTCGCTCCTACGGAGCTTGGTCCACTTTCTCCGCCAGTACAATAAATATTTCGTCCCTACGGGACTCCGCTACAGTTAGCCTCGAAGATGAAGATTGTGTCTACTGAAGTTTGCCAAACTGGCCACATTAATGATGCGCTTCAATTCCTCGCCTCTTGTCGCGCCCTGATCGATTCCCAACTCGATCTCCTAATTCCAAAAGAATCTGAACCGCCTGAGCGGGTTCACTCGGCAATTCGCTGGAGTCTGTTTGCCGGCGGCAAGAGATTTCGGCCGGCGCTGTTGCTCGCCACCGGCCAGACCTTTAATGCGATCCCTGATGCTTTACTGCGAACCGCCTGCGCGCTCGAATTGATTCACACCTACTCGCTGATTCACGACGATCTGCCGTCGATGGACAACGATGAGCTGCGCCGCGGCCGGCCCACCTGTCACGTGAAGTTTGACGAAGCCACCGCGATTCTCGCAGGCGACGCACTACAGACGCTGGCGTTCCAAACGATCGCCCAAGACGAACACTTGCCACCGCAACTGCGAGTGCAAATGATTGCTGAAATTGCCCGCTCAGCCGGAACTCCGGAAGGAATGGTCGCGGGCCAGGCGCTCGATCTGGATGCGGAATCGCGTCCAGTCACCAAAGCCGAGTTGGAACGCATTCATCATCGGAAGACCGGCGCACTGGTTCGCGCGGCGGCGCGTTGCGGGGCGATTATTGCCGGCGTGAGTGAAGCTGAACTCGCGGCGATTACGGAATACGCGACTAACCTGGGTTTGTTGTTTCAGATCACCGACGATCTGCTGGATGTGACCGCCACGGCTGAAGACCTGGGGAAGACTCCGGGTAAAGATGCGCGCTCGCGAAAAGCAACTTATCCCGCTCTCTACGGAATTGAAGCGACGCGTGCGCACCTCGAGGCTGCACATCGGGCCGCTTGTAGTGCGCTTAAAGTGATTGCGAGACCCACAGAACTCCTGCGCTCGATCGCGGATTTCATCCGTGAGCGGCAGGCTTGATTTGGAGTGCGGCGACTTGTCGCCGCTTTTCGCTTGAGCAAGTCGACATTGAAAAAGCGGTGACAAGTCCCCGCACTCCAAATCAAGCCGCATACGCTGCGTAAACTGTCTTCACTTTTTCCAAAAAATCTCGGCGGTCGACGAGGTAATGAAGCTTAACGGGTTCACTGCTTAAGGCGTCGGGTTCGGGCTGCGCGGCTTTTGCTTTGCGAGTCTTTGATGATTTCTTCGCGCTCTTCTTGGCAGCCTTCTTTGTTGTTGCCTTATTGATCGCCGTAACCCGGTCGCTAACGCTCGCGGTACTGACTTCACTCTTTGCCGTGGGGCTGCCACTCGACCATTCGTGGGTCGCCGCCAGGTTAGCGATCAGTTTCTCAAACACTTCACCCGGTTCTCGCTCAGTAATCCCGATCTGATCCAGGTAGCCGCTGTAGCGCAGCCGGCGGATTAAGTCCATCAGGGTCAGCCTTCCGTCCAGAGTTAAGCCACCGTGCCCGTGTGAGCGGCTGATCAGGTATTGAATTAAGAGCGCTTCGCTGTAGAGGCTGGGCGCGAGAAACAAGCGCGCGCCATCGCGTTCCCAGCCTTCACTTAAGCGACTGGAACGGCGCACCGTTCGCAATTCAGCGAACGCTTCGTCCCAGATCGTTTTAGGCTCGCGACGCTCCAGGTACATGCGCGTCGCATCGATCAACCAATGCTCGTCTTCCAGGTCGACGTTGCCGCGCACGGTATCCAGCCATTCAAAGAGCACGGACCGGGAATCGGATTTCTTTTCCATTAGCAGAAACTGTTCATCCGCTTTCGGCAGCTTTTTGATCAGCGCGCGGCGCGCAGCATCGGTACTCTTGCCGCCTTCAATACAATAGGTATCGAAGCGCGCCTGCCAGCGCTTCGCGGATCCGCAATACGGACAATGCGGGCTTCTCTCTTCACTGTCGAAGTAAGGCCGCGCCGCGGTGCGGCTGGTAAGTTCGTCAATCGTAGGGGTGTGACGTTTGACTTCGGAAAACGCTGTGCGCGGCGCCAGACCCAGTTGTTTGGTGAAGATGTCGAAGATGCAGGCGAGACAAACCAGCGTGGTGAACTCAGTGACTGTTCCCGGGGGGAAGTCTCTGAGATCGAGTTCACGCTTCTTCGCCGCCGGCATGCGCAGAATTTAACCACAAAGACACAAAGACACGAAGAAATAATTTGTAAAACACTTTGTGCTCTTGGTGTCTTTGTGGTGAAAAGTATGCAGCGATCCAACCGGCCAGGGACTTAACCACAAAAACACGAAAAACACGAAGAAATAGTTAGTTAAATACTTTGTGTTCTTCGTGTCCTGGTGGTGAACAGTATTAGGCCAGCGCCACCAGCGCCGGTTCGCTGTCGGTGTGGCCCAGAGCCAGATCGAGTTCGGCTTCCACGTCGCCGCGGCCCGCGGTCAGTTTTTTAAAGTCGAACAACTCATGATCGAGCAAATGTGAGGGAACTACTTTTCCCAGGGCGTTCAGCATCGAAGCCCGCACATGGGGAATTTCTTTCTCGAGTTCGGTAATCAGGTTTTTGATCTTCACCCGCTTCAGGCCTATCTGCGAACCGCACAGGTCGCAGGGAATGATCGGAAACTTTTCCTGCGTTGCGAACGCGGTGATATCGCTCTCGCGACAATACGCGAGCGGACGAATGACTGTGTTGCGCCCATCATCCGAACGCAGCACCGGAGGCATCGCTTTAAGTGAGCCGGCATAAAACAAATTAAGCAGGAACGTCGCGATGATGTCGTCGGCATGATGACCCAGCGCGATCTTTGTACATCCTTCTTCAACCGCGATGTTGTAGAGGATGCCGCGCCGCAGTCGCGAACAGACGGCGCAGTAGGTCTTGCCCTCAGGCACCAGACGCTTGACCACCGAATAGGTATCGCGTTCGACGATGCGAAACGGCACGCCTCGACCACTTAGATATCCGGGCAGCACATCGGCCGGGAAACCAGGCTGTTTTTGATCCAGATTGACGGCCAACAGATCGAACCGAACCGGCGCCCGCTGCTGCACGTCAAGCAGCAAATCCAATAGAGTGTAACTATCTTTGCCGCCCGACAGGCAGACCATGATTCGATCGCCATCTTCGATCATGCGAAAGTCTGAGACCGCCTCGCCCATACGGCGCAGCAGTTTGGTTTTTGTCTTTTCAGGAACCATTAGTTGTCTGGAAGAATGACACGCGAAACTCCAGGCTGACAAATACGTAAGGAGCGTCCTGACCTGGATTCGCACTTTCTTTCGGTTTCGGGCAAAACGATCCGCGAAACCACACTAATCACACTAAACACAGTTCTACTAATACGGATAGGGCTTGACTGACTATGCCTCTCGACGAATAATGCCGGCCATCGGAAGCATCCTGGACTCTCCGAGTCCTCGCAATCTCAAACTCAGGAGGTCCTCTCAATGAAAAAGAAAAACTTCAAGGCCGTTATTGTATCGCTATTCCTCGGTTTGCTCGCGCTGCCATTGACGATTGCCCATAGCGCCGGTGGACGAATCGAAGGAAAAGTAACCAATCCGAAGGGCGCCGTTGTGGTTGGCGCGACTGTTACGGTGACGAATCCGGCCGGTGGACCGCCCACTACTGTCGTCACCGATGGCGAAGGCCGTTACCAGGTCGAAGGCTTAAAGGCAGGAATCTACACCGTGGCGATTTCGGCCAAAGGCTTTAGCACTGCACGACGCGAAGACGTCAAGGTGGAAGAGGGCACAGTAGCGAAGTTCGATGCCGCACTTGAAATTGCCCCGATCGAATCCGCGGTCAATGTTCCCGCGCCCGGTCCCAAAGCGAATACGGATCCTGTCTATCAACAACTCCGGCAACTGGGGAAAAGTGACGCGGATTTTGGGGGCTCGTTTGCGACAGTCAACAATCTGGTGCTGAGGCGTGACGCAGCGACGTTCACGCTTCGTAACGGCGAGGTCTACTTTTCCGCGCCCGTCGAAGGACGGACCACGGGTGCAATCTTCATTGGTGATGGCGAGCTGGTCCTCGAACCGCCCACGCCGATCGAAAAACATACTCTCTCTCTTTTTATTGACGGCGAGAAGCTGACGGAGCCTTTCACGCATCTCGTGATGCGCTTTACCGACAAGACTCTCGATGAGATTAAGGTTTCACCGAACGCTAAGATGGGGACCGGCGGTGCACAAGCGTCGAAAGCGCGCGATCTTTATCGTGCCAACCAGCAACTTTTGCGGAAAGAATTGCATGACAACGGTGAACTGCGCACGCTGGGCGATCTCTACTCGCCGCAACGACCAGGCTACTTCGACGCGTTCATCGGCGGCAGCAAGCACGGCAAGCTAATCTTCCTGCTTGACCCGCTCGGACTTCCACCGGTGTCACCGGAGGAAGTCGCCCTCTTGAGTTATGGCGACACCGACGGCGGGATCTGGACGGCGTTTCATCTGGCCGATGAATACAGCAAGGGCACAAACTCCAGTGCGGAAGACCACCGGCTAATCGATATCACACACCACGAGATCGTCGGCACGATCAAAGGCACCCGTATTTCGGCAAGCGATGTAATTACATTTCGTAGTTTGGCCGCCGGGACCCGAGTCATTCCTCTGGACTTGTATCGGTCTTTGCGCGTGAGCCGGGTACAGGATGAACAAGGCGCTGATCTGAACTTTATTCAGGAGGGCAAGGATGATGATGCCGATTTCGGAATCATTCTCACTCAGCCGTTGGAAGCCGGCAAAACCTACAAGTTCAAAGTAGAGTACGACGGCGAAGGCGCCCTGCGCGATTCGGGCGGCGGCAATTTTATTCTCATACCCCGTTCGACCTGGTATCCAAACAACGCCGGCACTCAGTTTGGCGATCGCGCAATCTTTGACATGACGTTTAAGTATCCAAAGGGACACATGTTCGTCGCCACCGGCGCGCCAATGGGCGCCGAAACGCGTGAAGGCGACGTGATCCAGGCGAAATGGTCGAGCGGAGAAACCGAACTGGCCGTCGCGGGATTTAACTATGGCCGTTTCAAAAAGAAAGAAGTGCTGGACAAAGACAGTGGCTATAACATTGAAGTTTATGTCAACACCGAAGTACCGGACGAACTGAAACAGATTCAGCGGGAGATTGAGCAAATCGAGAATTCCAGCGGAGGCGGCCAGCGCACGGTGACGGGAACCACGTTGGGCTCGATTACCACGACCGGTATGGCTGACGCCGCGATTGCCGACGCCGAAAACTCACTGCGCATCTACAATGCCTATTTCGGCAAGTTGCCTTACACGCGCATCGCGATGACCCAACAGCCAGCCGGATTTTTTGGTCAGGCCTGGCCCACGCTGGTCTTCATGCCCTACATAGCCTTTATCGACGCAACTCAGCGAACTCAATTGTTGGGCACTCGCGGCGGCACAGATAATTTCTGGCGGTACGTAGCGCCGCATGAAGTCTCGCACCAGTGGTGGGGACATATCGTCGGCTGGGACAGTTATCACGATCAGTGGATGAGCGAAGGCTTTGCCGAATTCTCAGCTTCGCTTTACGTCCAAATCACCCGCGGCAATGATAAGTTCATCGACTTTTGGGAAGACCATCGCCGGCAGATCATCCAATCGTCACCTGCGACCAGAGACAAGAAGCCGTTTACCATTGGGCCCGTGACACAGGGCTACCGGCTCAGCAACGCCAAGACCGGCGCGGCGTACCAGTTCCTCGTCTATCCGAAGGGCGCGTTCATCCTGCACATGATTCGAATGATGATGTTCAATCAAGGCGGCAAAGGCGACGCGAGATTCCAGGCCATGATGAAGGACTTTGTGCAGACCAACTTTAATCGGGACGTTTCGACTGAGGATTTCAAGCAGATAGTCGAGAAGCATCTGGGCGGCAACATGGATTGGTTCTTTAACGAATGGGTTTACGGGACTGAGATGCCCAGTTATCGTTTCGATTATCAACTGACCGATGGCGGCACGACTCTCAACGGAAAGATCACCCAGTCGGGGGTGTCAGACAGTTTCAGAATGTTAGTTCCCGTTTACGTCGATTTTGGTAAAGGTTGGTTAAAGATCGGTTCGGCTACTTTAACAGGTAACTCCTCAGTCGAATTGAAAAGCATCAAACTGCCTCAACCCGCAAAAAGCGCCGCGGTTTGCGCGCTCGATGACGTCCTGGCGTTGAGCATTCAGAACTCAAAGTAGGCGGCAAGTGGTACGGGCGCATTTTCAAATTGCGTTGGCGTTCGCTCGGTAAAGGTTCAATTTGTGTGTGTGGGGACACTTAGTCCGGCCAGTATCTCCACTTGGAAAACGGGCGTACAGAGCACCGACTTCAGTGGGCTTTTTTGCAACTGTAACGAACCCGACTAAAGTCGGTACTCTAAACACCTCTCAAATTAGGCAGCTCCTCTCGTCTGAAATTCCTTGAACACCT
>JAWWPL010000532.1:0-4593 GCA_033850605.1 Blastocatellia bacterium
TCAAAAGCAGAGAACATCTCTCGCCAGCTCCGAGCGTGGGCAGATTCTCTTCAAAACTCAGATATCAGAGGCACCCGTTATCTAACCGACAAATCCCGTCGCGCCGAAACACAACGAAAGGAACGAGATGAGTTCCTGAAAGAGTTGGAAGAGATTCGTAATCGCAAAACCCCTTAATCTCTTATCTTAGATTTGAAATTTGAGATCTCAGATGATCTCAGATTTCAAATTCGAAATTCCCTATGAAAATCGTCCCCATCTCTTTACCAACGCCGTTCTACATCGGGCCGGTGAACGTCTATCTAATCCCGGAAGATCCCATCACCCTGATCGACACCGGACCAAAGACCAAAGAAGCAGTCAATGCTCTGCGCGCGGCTTTGCGAAAGGAAGGTTTGTCGGTCGCAGACATTCGGCGCATCGTGCTCACGCACGCGCATGAGGACCATTGTGGCCTGGCTCGCGCACTGCGCGATGAAGCGAAGGACGCCGAGGTGCTCGTGCATGGATGGGAGACTGGTCACCGCGCGGGGCGCTTGGAGTACGACGAAACTCGTCAGTTGCTGGTGCGCGCGGGCGTGCCACCCGACGAAGTCGAAGTCATGCGCCGAATGTACGAAGGAGTGCGTCAGTACGCTGACTCGCTCGACGACGGAGAGTGTATCGAGCTGACGGACGAAGCCGAGCTCGAATTCGAATCGGGCGCTTTGCAGGTCGTGCACACTCCCGGGCACACGCCGGGTTCCTGCTCTTTTATCCGGCACGCGGATCGGACGGTGATTGCCGGAGACTGTGTACTCAAACGGATTACCCCTAATCCAATGCTCTCTCCCGACCCCGTGGATCGATCCAGACGCTTCCGCTCGCTCGCCGAATATCTCGTCAGTCTGGCGCGCGTACGCGCTCTGGCGCCGACCTTGGTGCTCGGCGGCCATGGCGACCCGGTGCACGACTACGAAGAACTCTTTAACCGCTATCTGCGGGCGATAAGCGAACGCCAGTCACAAATCATTCAGCTGGTTCCTGCCAGTGGCGCCAGCGCCTGGGACGTATCGCGCGCAATGTTTCCCGGCACTGACGACGTCCATCGATTTCTGGGTGTCTCTGAAGCTGTAGCCCATCTCGACTATGCGAATTCTGAAGGAAAACTTGCGCTCGAACTCAGCGAGGGGCGCGAGGTCTATCGCAAAATCTCCTAACAAAGCCCAATCCCCGGGATTCGCCGCAATGAGGTCAGTACCGAGAGCGGTAGCGACCGGGTGACCCTCTAATCATCTCGACCCTCGTGGACCTAAGAGACCCGGTCGCTACCGCTCCCGGTACTGACCTCCCTGTTCCTTGGGAGAATTTGGAACCTCCTCATTTCGCCGGCGTGGAAGGTTTAAAATCTTTCCGGAGGATGGATATGACCCGTAACAAACTGGGCTTGCTAATGGCTTTGATCCTGGGCGTCGGTGCGATTGCCGGCGGAATTGTGTACGCGCAGGAGGCGGCCGCTCCCCTCGCGGCACTCGAGGCTCAAGAGACTCAAGAGCCCGCGACAGATAGATCGTTTTCGTTCCAGTTCGACGGTGGAGCGTTTCTCGGCGTCGGCACTGAGGATATCAGCAAGGAAAACATGGGGCGCTATGGCATGCGTGAAGTGCGCGGCGCCGGCGTGACACAGGTAGTCAAAGATAGCCCGGCCGAAAAAGCCGGCCTCAAGAAAGACGACGTTATTCTCCGCTTTGAGGGAGAATCCGTAACCAGCGCGCGCAAGCTAAGCCGCCTGGTTAGTGAGTCGGCCCCTGATCAGACTGTCCGGCTCACGATCAGCCGTGCCGGCGCGGAGCAGGAACTCACTGTCACTCTGTCCAAGCACAGCATGAAAAATCTTCTGGGCGCGGCGATTCGCGATGACGTCCTGAAAGGTATTGAAAAGGACTGGCCGCAGATTCAGTCCGGCGACGGAAATTTTGTCTTCTCGTTTGGTGCAAACCGGCGCATCGGCGTCAGCACCCAGCCGTTAACCAAACAACTCGCGGACTATTTTGGAGCGAAGGACGGCGGATTGCTGATTACTTCAGTAAACGAAAACAGTCCTGCAGCCAGGGCTGGTTTAAAGGCGGGCGACATAATTACCGCAGTTGACGGCGAGAAAGTAGACTCGTCCGGAGACATCGTGCGGGCTATCAATAAGAAGGAAGAAGGCGAAATATCGCTGACAGTCCTGCGCGACCATAATTCGCGCACGGTCAACCTTACTCCGGAAAAGAGCAAGGAACCCACGGTTCTGCGTCCCGGCACTGTTGGTACACGCCGGATCGTCATTCCGTCGGTCCAAGTGCCGGCGATACCGGAGATGAATATTGAGATTCCGCGAATCGTTATTCCGGCCACCCCGAAAATCGACGTGACCGTGCCTGCCACGACGCCTCGGGTACGCAGCGGAGCTCGAGTGATAATTATCTGACCGTCGTCAGCGTCGCGTTACTTAAGACCGGCAAACAACCAGGGGCAGTCGAGCTAACGCTCGGCTGCCCTTTCTGTTCGTGGTTGCAGCCGCGTATAATGCGCCACCCACCTAATTCAAAGAACCAATTTGCGTTATTTGCTCCCGGTGGGGCCGAGCTGTCAGGAAACACATGGTAATGCAAGCTAAACCCAAAGAGCCCTCAGCTCGTTTGATTATTCACGATCTCGCGCGCCGGAATGGCAACGTGGAATTTGCCGAAGACGTCCGCCGTGGGCTCTCGTCGAATCCAAAGCAGCTCTTCCCAAAGTATCTCTACGACTCGCTGGGCTCAC
Source organism: Blastocatellia bacterium (assembly GCA_033850605.1). Lineage (GTDB taxonomy): Bacteria > Acidobacteriota > Blastocatellia > Pyrinomonadales > Pyrinomonadaceae > UBA11740. The sequence goes on from JAWWPL010000532.1 coordinate 2,788, forward strand.
GACTGTTCGATGCGATTTGCCATGTTGATGAGTATTACCCCACTCGGGCCGAGAACGAGATCCTCACCCGCCACGCCGATGAGATAGTTGGCGCCATTCCGGACTGCCGCACTTTGATCGAGTTGGGCAGCGGCAGCGCGGACAAAACACGCAGGATTATCGAAGCCTTGTTGCGCGTCCGGACCGAACTGCTTTTTATTCCGGTGGACATTTCCGCTTCAGCTTTGGAGAAGAGCTCCCGTGCCCTGCTGGCAGCTTATCCAGCGCTGCGGATCGAAGCCTACGCCGCCGACTATCTGGAAGGTCTAGCGGCGATGCAGCCACTTCCTGAAGCCCCGGCATTGATGTTGTTCCTGGGCTCGAACATCGGAAATTTCGAGAAGGATGAAGCGCTCTCGTTTCTGCAAGCGATTCGCCGCATGATGCGTCCGGGTGATGCGCTCCTGCTGGGCGCGGATTTGAAGAAGGATCGTGCGATGCTCGAAGCCGCTTACAATGACGCACTCGGAGTAACGCGCGCGTTCATTGTCAATGAACTGGCGCGAATCAATCGGGAGCTGGGTGGAAATTTCGACCTCTGGGCGTTTGGACTAAGGTCCGTATACAACGAAGAGGACGGCGCCGTCGAAGTCTACCTGGAAAGCTTGCGGTCCCAGTCAGTCACCATCAGCAGCCTGGGAATGACGGTGGATTTCGCCGCCGGAGAGTGGATGCACATGGAACACTCGTACAAGTTTGACGTGGAGGGGCTGATCCGGATGGGCTCGCAGAGCGGTTTCGGCCTTGAGAAAACGTGGTTGGATTCGGAAGGCCGGTTTAGTAGTAACCTCTTCCGCGCCCTGAGCGCCCAGAGCTAACCAGCGATAGCAGCAGCCCCCGATTTCTCTGAGTTCGCTTCAGGTTTCTTTTCAGGTAATTCCAGGCGCACCCTCATCAAGCGCCGCCGTTCAACTTTCTCGATATGAAAGCGTAGTCCGTCGTGGTCAATGACTTCATCGGGCTGCAGGACGTGCCCGGCCACCGTCATCAGAAATCCGCCAATAGTGGTATACGCCTCTGACTCGGGTACCGAAGTCTTCAAACGACGATTGAGATCGCGAACTGCCAGCGACCCGTCGAGCATATAGTTGCGCTCGTCAATCAGAGAAATCTGCTCGTTGACTTCTTCATCATGTTCATCCGAGATGTCGCCGACAATCTCTTCGAGCAGATCTTCGAGCGTAATAATGCCTTCGACCCCGCCGTGCTCGTCAACCACAAATCCGAAGTGAGTTTTTGCTTTTTGCATCTGGCGCAGGACATCTTCCAAACGCGCCGTGTCGACTACATACATCGGTGATTGCAGCACGTATTCCAGCCTGAAGTCCCGGGGCCGCAAAAGATAAGGTATCAAGTCCTTACTATGGATAAACCCCACGACGTTATCCAGCGATCCCTGATAAACCGGCAGGCGCGAGTAACGATTCTGCTGGAACGCCTGCGTGATCTGCTCCAGAGAACAGTCGGCAGATATCGCCGCGATCGCCGGGCGAGGCACCATCGCTTCCCGTACTAAAGTGTCTGAGAATTCAAAGACACGGTGAATCAGGCGCCGTTCTTCCGCACGCAGGTGCCCGCTTTCGCGAGAGATGTCCACCAACTGGCGCAGCTCGGTTTCACTGTAAACCGCAGAGTGTTGCAATGATGACTTAAGTCCCAGCAGTCGACCCAACACACTTCCGGTGCGATTGAAGATCCAGAGCGGCCAGCGAAAAACCTTGGCGAAAATCTCCAATGGCCGCGACGCCAGCAACGCGAAGCCCTCGG
>JAWWPL010000533.1:0-14575 GCA_033850605.1 Blastocatellia bacterium
GTATCGACGGATATGGCAGGGGGATTAGACGAGAACTATCGCGCGAAGATCTTAGAACAGATTCCGCTGTCACGTTTTGCCGAACCCGATGAAGTTGCCCGCATCGCTTGTTTCCTCCTGTCTGAGGATGCTCGGTATATCACCGGACAGGTGGTTCAGGTTGATGGGGGCTTGGCGATGTGAGGCATTGTCGATTTCCAGTTGCCGATTGCCAAGTTTTCATCCCTGGCGAATGTTCGTCAAATAACAAACCACAGTCAAAAATCGGCAATCGGCAATTGGAAATCGACAATGCCAAGAGAATCGCCCCGCCAATTCTTACAAACTGGCGGGGCGAAAACATCAGGGTAGGTTCGGGTTTATCAGGGGTGGCTAGGCAAAGACTTGAGAATCGTCACATATGGCCGATCCCGACTTCAAAGGTGGTGCTTTCTATTGACGGCGGTATAAAGTCTGCGGCCGGAAATAATAAAAGCTGCCGCGCCTGTTTCTAAGAATTCCGCTCCCTCTTCGAAGGTCATTGCGTCGCGTTATCTCTGAATTTCAAATAGCTGGATGTCGTGCAAGCCCGAATCTATACCTCTAAGAGGACTCCAGTCAAGTCAAATTTGACGAATTTGTGACAGGTCTGTGACAGCTCGGGGCCGTCCCCCCGCAAATCTCGTCGGCGATCTTACGGTCTTCGCATCTCCGAGAGTCGATACGCCTGACGTCTCACCGCTTCCGAAACATTGCGATTGAGCCCAATCGCTGTCAGATCTTTGGTCCGAATTCGGGGCAGGATGTGAACGGCGGTTGCCATCGGGGTGCGCGGGTTCCGAGCCAAATTGTGAATGATCGAGTACGACCGGGCCCAAGCGTTATTCATGCCAATCAGCCGCAGAACTTCTTCCGCGACCGTGCGCATAGTCGCGATGTTTTCAACTTCATGATCAGTCAGCCGCGGGTTATGAATCACGCCGGTGGCGACAATCTTGTTTGAGTCACGGATGAGAATTCCTCGTGCCTCGCGGTCTCCCTTGACCGCCAGCTTGACGCGATCCTTGACCGACATAAACATGATCCGCTTAATCAGAGAGATGCGTTCGGGGGACAAGTTGCCCTCCAGCCGTTCGGCATTAATTACCGCCTGAGCATTGGCGGCGAGCTGCTCGGGCGTCTCAACCAACATCTCTTCGATGAACTCGCGCGCCAGCCAGGAGTCGTCGATGTCAGCATCTGAGACCTCGATGTGCTGTGCTATGGCCCAGGCATCGTCGGTCGACAGGTCGCCGGCCAACTCGGCGGATTCAAAAAATTCCGCCGCCGCGCTGTTTCCGCGAGCGCGCAACTCATGGGCGATTTGGCGGGCACCCCTTTCCTTCTCGAAAAACTCTCGCCGTGTTTCCTTTGCGCGGCGTTCGGCTTCGGGGGTGCGCGCCGGATTCAGGAGGATCGCATCGATAATTCCCGGCGTTCTAATCAGGCGTTGTTGATTCATGGTGATGAATTCAAGCAACGAAGCGTCCGTCGTGATGCGGGCCAGCATAGCAATCGCGTCGTCCGGCGTGTTGTGGTTAGTGGCCACCGCTTCCTGCAAATCGCGGCCGGCGCCGGAAAGGGAAGCCAGGTATCCCAGTACCGCGGGTGCAGCATCATCCGCGATGGCCACGCTCAAGAGGTCCTGCGGTTGCTGTCCGTCCAGGGTGGATTGCGCAGCGCGAGCGATGTTCGGATCGTTATCGGCGCCGAGATAAACCAATGCCTCGAGCAGATCAGTCTGTGGCAGGGGCAGCAAACCGCGCGCTGCCGCCAGACGCGCAGCCGGCGGTGCGTTCCCCGAGATGATCGATCTGACGACGGGATTGGTGGATTTGACTTCAGCAGTCACGAAGAGAGTTTAACCTAAATGGGAAGCGGAAGGGTCATCAGATCGCTTAATAGAAGTTGAAGTTGTATTGCAGCTCCATGAACATAGAAATGGGTTTGCCGTCCTTGGTCGCGGGCGTGAACTTTATTTGCTTAGCCGCCCGGACAGCTTCTTCGGTGAGTCCGGCCGGCAGCGATCTAATAACCAGGATATGTTCGACCGTCCCCCGGGAAGAGAATACCGCGCGCAATATTACCGAACCTGCAATCCCGGCCCTGCGCGCCTGCACGGTATAGGCCGGGTCAGGTTTTCGTAATACCTTAACTTTCGTTGTAACTTCAGCAGCGGAAGCGAAGTCGGGTTGTTTGTCACCGGAAAAAACTCGCAGAGTTTCTAACTGCTCTTGCCAAAAGGCTGTTTCATTATCCGAAGGAGTAAGCTTGAGATAAGTCTGGAGCGCATCGGCGGCGGCTGCGAATGACTCAACCGATTTCCGATAGCGTTGCCGCCGCTCTTCGAGCTCTTCTTTAGTCAGTGGCTGCTTCTCGTGAACGCGGACCACTTTTCCAGATTCGTCGGATGCTTCTCTCTCAATCGCCATCAGCGTCTGGGATTTTAGAAGATACGCCGTCGCTAGATAGGGTTTTTGCGCAATCGCCAGTTCTGCTTCTGTCATCGCTTCGGCGTTACGCCCCGAACGCAAGTGCAGAACGCCCAAAATGTAATGGGCCTCGGGATCGACAACATTGAGTTCAATCGCGCGGCGAGCCTCACGGGCGGCCTCGTCGTTCTTCGCGGCTGCCATCAGCGTATATGCCCAACCCGTGTGCGCGAGGCCGAAGTCCGGCTTCAATTTGACCGTCGCTTCGAATGCTTTGCGAGCATTGCTCAGGTCATCTACGTGAACCAGAGCCAGGCCTAGGAAATACCAGGCCTCAGAATCGGATTTGTCCTGCTTAACTACCGCGGTGAGAATCTTAACGGCTCCTTTCGCGTCGCCTTGCTTGGAGAGCTGAATGCCTCGGTTACGCTGCTCTGAAATACTTTCGATGGATTGCTGGGAAATGGCAGGCACCGAATATCCAAACAGAATTAAAGCTACGCTAAGAGTCGTTAAGAATTTTGATTTGCAGCTTGATGATCGGGTCACGGAAGTTATCGCTTGAGTTACTGGATTCCGGGCGATGTTTGGACAACGCTAAAATATTGTTCTGGGTATGTAGGGCTGGCGCGGTTGACCCTTGTCGAACTCGTAAACAAACGTCATAAATTCCGAGGTTGGCTCGCCATTTTTGATGGCCGGCTCGAATCTGATTTGCCGCGCCGCCTTCATTGCCGATTCGGTCAGAGCATGGCCGAGCGACTTTATCGGAAAGACGTTCCGAACGGTTCCATCGGAAGCCAACACCAAACGTAGCCTTACATCGCCATGCGTTTTTGCCGCGCGCGCTTCAGCCGTGTATTCAGCCAGCGGAGTTTCGATGATGCGCGCCGATGTCTGTACCTCGCCCGAGCCGAAAACGCGTCGCTCGTCAGGACTGCTAATCGGTTTCGCATACAGACGAAGAGTTTCCAGGCGCTCCTGCCACATCTCTCGATTGGGAGGGTTAAGCGCCAGAATCTCTTCCACCGTCGTGGCTGCTCGCACAAAACTCTGCGCCAGATCATCCTGCCATTCTCGCAGCAGGCGATGATAATCGGCAGGCAAGCGCCCGGCAGAACGTGGAGGCGAGGCAAACAGCTTTTGCGTTTCCGCGTATTGAGATTCGAGTTTGGTTTCGAGCTCCTTCAGCGAGTTCTGACCACCAGTTGCGAAGAGATGTGGCCCCAACGACAGGCCCGATGTTGCTGGAGCCAGGAAGAGAAGCGCGATGACAATTAACCTGGTGCGCATTCCTTAATCGAACCTCGGGGATTATGCACAGCTACAAAGTGGGGCTTTACTCCCTCTTCCTTTGGGAGAGGGTTGGGGTGAGGGCCTGAGCGAGAAAATAATTTGATAGAGTCTTGTCGTCTATACACACGACAGTAAGAAGAATACTCGCACTAGGCTTCGCACCCTCCCCTAACCCCTACCAAAGGGAGGGGAATTAACCAGGGGCGTCCTTGAATCAATCTATCAAGCGTTCCCGCCAAAGCTACGCATCACCCCGACGTACCGTGACACTTCTTGTACTTCTTACCCGAACCGCAGGGACAGGGATCGTTGCGACCGACCTTAGGCTCGCTGCGCACGATGGTCTTCACCTTGCCGGCTTCCTCGCCGGCGGAAGCCGCACCCTGATTCGGGCCCGTGAAATTCAGCGAGGCCCGCCGCGCGGCACGGCGCCGTTGTAGTTCGTCGGGCTGTTGTTCGGCGACGACTTGCAGGTTAAAGAGCGATCGGATCGTGAAGGTGTCGATGCGATCCAGCATCGCCTGAAACATGTCAAAGCTTTCTTTCTTGTATTCGACCAGCGGATCTTTCTGGCCATAGCCCACCAGGCCAATGCCCTGCTTTAAGTGATCGAGCGCCAGGAGGTGATCTTTCCATTGCGCGTCGATAATGTTGAGCATGATGATGCGCTCGTAGGTGCGCATTGCTTCGTCGCCAATCTGCTTTTCTTTCTCGGCGTACTTGGCCTTGAGCTTCTCCCAGATTTGGTCTTCGATCTCTTCAGAGTTGGCATGGCTGAAGTCGATACCTTCAGTGTCAGGGGCCAGTCCATAGATTGATTGGATCTTGACCTTGTAGTTCTCAATGTCCCAGGCATCCTCAGAAAGGTTTGGATCCAGATATTGCTTGGTGGTGTCCGCCAGCAAGTCACGCGCAACGCCCGTTTCACCGACCAGGTATTCCCGCTGATCCGGCTCTTCCATCAACTGGCGGCGCAGACCATAGATGGTCTCGCGCTGCTTGTTCATGACGTCGTCGTATTCCAGCAGGTGTTTGCGAGTTTCAAAGTTGCGGCCTTCGACCGACTTTTGCGCAGCGGCGATGCGCTTGGAAACCATCTTGGATTCGATCGCGACGCCTTTCTCCATGCCCAGACGCTGCATCAGCGCCTTGACCTTGTCACCCGCGAAGATACGCATCAGATCGTCTTCGAGTGAAAGGAAGAAACGAGACGATCCCGGATCGCCCTGGCGACCGGCGCGCCCGCGCAACTGATTATCGATACGGCGGGATTCGTGACGTTCGGTGCCGAGGATGTGCAAACCGCCGCGCCCCACAACTTCCTTATGTTCGGACTCGACGATCCGCTTGGCCTTGGCTAACGCTTCCTGCCACTGCTCATCGGTCGCCTCGTCCGGATCGATCTCCTCTTCTTTCAAAAACTCGCGGGCCATGAACTCAGGGTTGCCGCCCAGCAGGATGTCTGTGCCGCGGCCGGCCATGTTGGTGGCGATCGTGATCGCGCCTTTGCGTCCGGCCTGCGCGACGATTTCGGCTTCGCGTTCGTGATACTTCGCGTTCAGCACATTGTGCGGGACGCCTACGCGTTGCAGCCGCCGCGCGATCAACTCCGAGTTTTCCACTGACACCGTACCAACCAGCACCGGTTGGCCATGCTCGTATCGCTCCTGAATCTCTTCGACGACCGCGTCCCATTTCTCAGGCAGCGTGCGATAGATCATGTCGGGATTGTCTTTGCGGACCATCGGCATGTGCGTTGGGATCACGATTACTTCCAGCTTGTAGGTCGAGTGAAATTCGCCGGCTTCGGTCTCAGCAGTACCGGTCATACCCGATAGCTTCTCGTAAAGCCGGAAGTAATTCTGCAAAGTAATCGTCGCCAGGGTCTGGTTCTCGCGCTCGATTTTTACCTCTTCCTTGGCTTCGACGGCCTGATGCAGTCCATCCGACCAACGCCGGCCCTTCATTAACCGGCCGGTGAAGTCGTCAACAATGATCACTTCGCCGTCCTGGACCACGTACTGATGATCGAGCCGGTAAAGCGTGTGCGCCTTCAGGGCCTGCTCGACGCAGTGCAGCAATTCCATGTTGCCCGGATCGTAGAGATTGCCGACTCCGAGCAGCCGTTCGGCTTTGTCCACGCCATCCTCGGTCAGCACGGCAGAATGGTTTTTTTCGTCGACGATGTAGTCGCCCGTCTTCTTGCCTTCTTCGAGTTCTTCGCCGCGCTGCAGCTGCGGAATGATCGCGTTCGCTTGATAATACTTGTCGGTGGATTCCTCGGACGGGCCTGAGATAATCAGAGGGGTGCGCGCTTCATCGATCAGGATTGAGTCAACTTCGTCGACCACGGCATGATAATGACCGCGCTGTACGCAGGTGCCCAGGTCGAACTTCATGTTGTCGCGCAGATAGTCAAAGCCGAATTCGTTGTTCGTGCCGTAGGTGATGTCAGCGGCGTACGCGGCCTGGCGCTCAAAGTCATCCATATCATTCTGGATACATCCGACCGTCAAACCGAGAAATCGATAAATCTGCCCCATCCATTCTGCGTCGCGGGCGGCGAGATAATCGTTGACCGTGATGACATGCACGCCGCGCCCTGTGAGTGCGTTGAGATAAGTCGGCAAAGTTGCGACCAGAGTCTTGCCTTCACCGGTGCGCATCTCAGAGATCTTGCCCTGGTGAAGAACGATGCCGCCGATCATCTGGACGTCAAAGTGCCGCATGCCGGTGGTGCGCTTGCTGCCTTCGCGGACTACGGCAAAGGCCTCGGGCAGAATTTCTTCGAGGGCTTCCTGCTCGAGACGTTTCCGCTCTTCCTTTGTGCCCGCATCTTTGACCGCGTCGGCAACGTGCTCTTTGAATTTTTCGGTGCGCGCTCGCAACTCGTCGTCTGTAAGAGCCTGAATTTCAGGCTCCCACTCATTAATCCGGACAATCGCCGGTCGAATGGCCTTGAGAAACCGCTCGTTGCTGCTGCCAAAAACTTTGGTTAGTACTTTATCGAAACTCATAATGGTTCTTACTCTTAATTTGCTGCTGTTGTTCCCAATTTACTGCGCTTGTGCAACTGGAGATTGTACGAGAGCGTGGAGTTGGCAATCAAGCCGGGTCAGATGATGAGGGTCTTACAAACGCGTCGGGATTTGAGTTAGTCACGTCGCGGCTCGGTCGCAGCAGTTGATCAGAGGACGGTAGTGTCTTGATTTGAGGATGAGGTCAGTACCGGGAGCGGTAGCGACCGGGTCTCGTGATCGCGATCCAGGATCGTGGGCAAGTTGCGACCCGGTCGCTACCGCCCCCGGTACTGACTCCATGCCGTCCTCGGACTGTCTTCCGCAAATTAAGACACCACCCAGAGGACTCAACGCTTGACAAAGATCCTGCCGCCAGCTAGCTTCGTTTTTCCTGTTACTGTTCTTTGCAATTCGGAAGTAGAGGCGCGGCCTTTAAGAGTAGGCGAGTCGAAGAACGTGAAGGGTTCGATGACGGCTCGGTCGAAAGGGAAGGTCGCCGAAGCTCGTGCGGGCGTCTTCAGGCCGGGCCGGGTTGGTTGCTGTGGCTAAATCCGCAGGACTGTCACCGAGAGTGGCACAGACTTCAGTCTGTGATTGATCTATCCCAGACTAAAGTCTGGGCCACTGGTGGAGAGCTACGACGTCGCGCGCCGGATGTTTTACGGCGCGAAAGTTTCTCGAGATTGAGGGGCCAGTCGTATGCTTTGCGATTGGCCCTTTTCGTTTTGTGGAGTGCGCTGACTTGTCAGAGCTTTGGAAAGCGGCGACTTGTCGCGGCATTGTTTGAAAACACGCAACTGAGAGATGGTCGCGACAAGTCGCGACCGAACAAAGCGCTGACAGGTCAGCGCACTCCAAATTATGAATCCGACCATCATGAAATTCGGAGGCACCTCGGTCGAAGACGCGAATGCTTTTCGCAACGTCGCGGCCATTGTAAGAGCCGGCGTAGCATCGCGGCAGGTGGTGGTCGTTTCCGCAATTGCCGGATTCACTAATGCGTTGCTGGCCAGCGTTCAGAAAGCAATCGAGGGCGACGCCCGCGCGGCCACCCGATCGCTGGATGGGGATCTGCGGCGGCATATCTCAATCGCCCGCGAACTGCTCAAGGCGGATTCGTGCGCCGCATTTGAATTGACGGCCGCGGTGGCTCGGCGCGAGATTCGCCAACTCCACAAGATCATAGCCATGCATCCCGTAACGCACCCGCCGCTTCAGGATGAAATAGTCTCCTATGGTGAACAACTTTCTTCGCAACTACTCGCGGCCGTTTTGCGCGAAAACCAGCTCGCAGCGCGCTACGTGGACGCTCGTCGTTGCCTGAGAACCGATGACAGGTATGGGAACGCTGGACCTGCTCCTGAGACAGCACCGGCGACCCGAGCCGAACTAATGCCGCTGCTGGAATCTTCCAGAATTCCCGTGCTCGGAGGATTCATTGGCAGCACCGGCAATGGGGTTACCACGACGCTGGGTCGCGGTGGTTCGGATTATTCGGCGGCGATCATTGGCGCCGCTCTCGACGCGCGCGAGATACAGATCTGGACCGACGTCAGCGGAGTGCTAACGGCCGATCCACGCATCGTCAAGAAAGCGAAAACGATTCCCGTCTTGTCATATCAGGAAGCTGCTGAGCTCGCCTATTTTGGAGCCAAGGTTTTGCACCCCAAGACAATTCAGCCGGCGATTGACCGGCGGATTCCCGTGCGCGTCTGCAACTCGCGCGCGGCCGACGGAGCCAGCACGCTGATCGTTGCCGAGTCCGAAGCGGCTCCGCAAACTGTCAAAGCCATCGCGCATAAGAATGGCATTACCACGGTGCAGGTGAGTTCGGCGCGCATGCTCGGCGCTTACGGTTTCCTGCGCGCGCTGTTTGAAGTCTTCGATCGCCATCGCACCGCAGTCGACGTGGTCACGACGTCTGAGGTGAGTGTCTCGCTTTCGATCGACGATGCCGGCGCACTGCCGGAACTACTTCCTGATCTGGAACAGCTGGGCGCGGTTGAGGTCGAAGAACACCGCACCATAATTTCGATCATCGGCGAAGGACTGCGCAACACGCCGGGGATCGCGGCGCGCGTGTTTTCCGAGATCAGCGACATTAATGTGACGATGATTTCAGTGGGCGCGTCGAGTGTGAATCTTACGTTTATGGTGGAAGAGTCGCGCGCGGCTGAAACCATTAAGCGTCTGCACTATGTCTGCTTTGAAAATTCAGAGCAGCGCAAACGCACTGAACCCGCTGCCGAGGAGGTCATGGCTTGAGTGAGCCGATCGATGTTTGCCAACTCACGCGCGAGTTGATCGATATCCCCTCGGTTACTGGAGATGAGTTCCAGGTCGGTACGTCTCTCGCCGAACTGCTTAACCGGCGTGGCTACCAAGTGGAGCTGCAGGAGATCGAAAACGATCGCGCAAACGTGATCGCGACGACGGGTGGGCGGCCAAAGGTCGTACTTTCGACGCACATGGATACCGTACCGCCATATATCGCGGCCGGCGAAGATGGGGAATTCATTTACGGTCGTGGCGCGTGTGATGCAAAAGGAATAATCGCCGCTCAGATTGCCGCTGCCGAAACATTGCGCGCGGAAAGTGTAAATGACTTTGGCTTGCTATTTACCGTCGATGAAGAAGTAACCAGCGCGGGCGCGAAAGCTTTGAATGAACATCCGCTGGCTGCTGGATGTCTTTACCTGATCAATGGCGAGCCGACCGACAATCGACTGGCGATAGGAACGAAGGGCTCGTTGCAAGTGACGATCAAGACGCAGGGTCGAGCGGCGCACTCGGCCTATCCCGAGCAGGGTGATTCCGCGATCGTGAAGCTGCTTAACGTCCTCGATGACGTGCGCCAGATCGTTTGGCCCTCGGACGAAACGTTTGGTGAAACTACCTGTAACATCGGCGTGATTTCCGGTGGCACGCGGGCGAACGTGGTGCCCGAAGCAGCCCAGACGACTTTGCACATTCGTCTGGCGGCCGGCGCTCAGGCGGCAAAGGACTTACTGGAACGCGCGGTGGACGGGCGCGCTGCGCTGGAATACAAGTCCGTTCACGATCCTATTAGACTGCTCGCGCTCGATGGCTTTGAATCAACCATCGTTCGTTTCACAACGGACATACCATACTTGTCGAACTGGGGCACGTCGCTGTTGATCGGACCAGGATCGATTCTGGATGCGCATACGGAACATGAGCGTGTCGCGAAGAGTGAGCTTCTGAAAGCCGTTGAGATTTATCGTGATTTGGTCCAGAGGTTGTTGGAATAAGTCATTAGGCTTAGTTCGCACCAAGGCGGGAAGCGTTCAATGAGTCCGCTTATCCGCCATCCGCTTCGCGGATTCATTGCACGGTCGACTTCAGCGTGCGCTTAAATTACGGAGTTCAACTTTGAAACTCGCTCTGATCGGAAACGGCGCCATGGGCCAACTCGTCGCAAAGCTCGCCCATGAGCGAGGCCACGAACTTGTGGCCACGTTCACGTCGCACGATGCAGAGCGAAGTGCTGAAGACCTCGCGAATTCTTTGGGTGGCTGTGACGTGGCGATCGATTTCTCAGTCGCCGCGGCAGTGCTCAGAAATGTCGCGGCGTGCGCGGGCGCCGGGGTGCCCTTGGTTGAAGGAACAACTGGATGGCACGCCGACCTTGATAAAGTGAAAAGCGTCGTGACTGAATACGAAGGCGCGCTGATTTACGGTTCGAATTTTTCCGTGGGTGTCCAGGTCTTTTATCGAATTGCAGACCGGGCTGCCGAGCTCTTTCATCGCCTCGAATCATACGACGCCTTTATTGAAGAAGCGCATCACAAACGAAAACGTGACGCGCCGTCGGGCACCGCGGTCCAACTGCGGACAATAGTAACTGCAGGCCTGGGCCGCGACGTTCCGGTGACATCGACGCGGGGCGGTTACATTCCCGGCACACACCGTCTCGGATTTGACTCTGAAGCCGATCAAATTACGCTGACGCACACGGCCCGGTCGCGTGAAGGATTTGCAGTAGGGGCGCTCGTCGCCGCGGATTGGGTTATCGGCCGCAAGGGCGTCTATGAATTCTCGGAAGTGTTTGATGAGATAATTCGGAGTTCAGCTCCGTAGGAGCGGAATGTTTATAGCTCGACGAACCCCAACTGTTTCAGGCGCTCCGTTAGGAGCGCAAGTTATTTCGCTCCTAACGGAGCTGCGTTGAGAATGGTGACGGTATCTATAACATGGCGCTCCTGACGGAGCGCAAGAAACACAGATTACGGAAAGGGAGTGATTGGCATGACGATGAAGGTTGATTGGATGCGCGGTTGTGCGACGGCGCTGGTAACTCCGTTCAAAGCCGATGGCGCAATTGACGATGATCGTCTGCGCGCGCTCGTGGATAGACAGATCAATGGCGGCGTAAGCCTGTTGGTGCCATGCGGTACAACCGGCGAGAGCGCCACGATGACGGAAGACGAAGACCAGCGCGTCATTGCGATCACGGTCGAGGTCGCACGCGGCCGGGCTCGCGTGATAGCCGGCACGGGCAGCAACTCGACCGCGGCGGCGATTGAATATTCACAACGCGCCCGTGATCTCGGTGCCGACGCTATGCTGCAAGTTGCTCCGTGGTACAACAAACCGACGCAGGAAGGTTTGTACGCTCATTTTCGCGCTATTGCTGAAGCCATACCGGAAACGCCGATCATGCTCTACAACGTCCCGGGCCGCACCTCTTCAAATATCAATGCGCAAACAGTCCTGCGCCTCGCGCGAGATTGCGAGAACATCGTGGCGATTAAAGAGGCGTCAGGGAACCTGACGCAGATTATGGAGATTTTGCGCGAGCGTCCAGCTAACTTTTGTGTGCTGTCGGGCGATGACGCGGTTACGCTGCCACTGATCGCTCTCGGCGCCGAAGGAATAGTTTCGGTGGCTTCCAACGAAATTCCCGATTTGATGTCGCGCATGGCTGAACTCGCGCTCGCTGGAAACTGGGCGGAGGCGCGGGCGCTGCATTACCGCCTGCTGCCTTTGATGGAAATCAATTTCATCGAATCAAGTCCCGGACCGGTAAAAGCTGCCATGGCGATGATGGGACTGTTGGAAGAGAACTTCCGTCTGCCGCTGGTGCCTATTCAGGAAGGCAGTCGCGTTCGGATCCGCGAAGTGATCACAGAACTTGGCGTGCTGGAGCGTGTGCATGCGACGGCGTGACAAGCTGCTTGCGGCGGCTCAGCCGCCCGATGTGTGCGGAAAGGCTCTGCCTTTCCGAGACTCACCTTCAGTTTATCAGGGAGGCTATGCCTCCCGCGTGTGCAAGCGGAGGCGGAGCCTCGGGAAGATAACTAGCGGGTCGGAAAGCCATAGGCTTTCCGCACATCAAGCGGCATAGCCGCGCGGTTCATCCTTGGTCTAAATGGCGTAAGGTACTTTTCCATGTCACTGCGTGAACAGATCGAACAGCTGGCCGGTCGCGAGAGCGCGGAATACTCTCAGCCAGACTTCGCTGTCTTTGATGAGTTCAAAGCAGCACTTAATCGTGGTGAGATTCGGGCCGCGGAGCGTAACGCGGAGGGTAAGTGGCAAACAAATGCCTGGGTGAAGCGCGGCATCCTGCTGGGTTTTCGCATGGGCTCAATTGTGGAAATGACGCCGCCCGGAGCGAGCCTGCAGTTTCTCGACAAAAGCACTTATCCAATCAGAAGGTTTTTCACCGACGACCGCGTGCGTATTGTTCCGGGCGGGTCGAGCATTCGCGACGGCGCTTACATTGCGCCCGGGGTGGTCTGCATGCCGCCGATGTTCGTTAATGCCGGCGCCTATGTCGACGAGGGAACGATGATAGACAGCCACGCGTTGGTTGGCTCGTGCGCCCAGATTGGCAAGCGCGTACATCTCTCAGCCGCGGCTCAAATTGGCGGCGTCCTTGAGCCCGCCGGCGCCATGCCGGTCATCATTGAAGACGACGTGATCGTGGGTGGGAACTGTGGTGTCTATGAGGGCGCAATTGTGCGCCAGCGCGCCGTGCTGGCTTCGGGTGTGATCATCACCGGATCGACTCCGGTGTTCGATTTGGTGCGCGAACAAGTGTACCGGAGGAATGGCGAGGCCCCGCTGGAGATTCCCGCGGGAGCAGTCGTTGTGCCCGGAGCCCGCGCGGTGCAAAGCGAAAAAGGACGCGAGTGGGGTCTGTCTCTCTATGCGCCCGTGATCGTCAAGTATCGTGATGAGAAGACGGATGCGGCGACGCAGTTGGAGGATTTGCTGCGTTAAGGTTAGTGGTCTTGTTATTTTTACCGGCGAGAAAAAATTCCAAGAAGCGAGATTAGCGATGACGACCGAAAAACGATCCACGAATTCACACGAAATAGCCCGAACCAACAACTGTATTTCTTGCCGTTTCGTGTGAGTTCGTGGATCGCTGTGCTTGCTCAGATCATAAGGACCACTTTCCTTGAAACCATTCCAAGCACCGCCATTTCTCCGCGGCATCGAGAAGAGCATGATCCGGAAGATCTCGGATCGTGCTAAGCCGGGAAGCATCAGTCTCGGTTTGGGCGAACCGGATCTGCCTACACCGGAAGTGATTCGCCGCGAAGCGGTACGCGTCATTCAGGAAGAAAAAAGCGGCTACACTTTGCAGGCGGGAATTCCAGAATTGCGGAAACTCATCGCTGGCGACTATCCGCACATGAACCTTTCGACGGATCAAGTGGTTGTAACCGCGGGATCGCAGGAAGCTCTCTATCTAATCTTGATGACCCTGATTGAGCCTGGCGATGAAGTGTTGATGCCTAACCCGGGGTTCATTGCTTATCCAATGATTGCGCGGATGGCCGGCGGTCGAGCGTTGACGTACGCAATACCGGCAAAGAACGACTTTAGTTTTGACCTTGATGATTTCAAGCGCCAACTGTCGCCGCAAACCAAGGTTGTGATTTGCATTAGCCCATCGAATCCGACCGGACGCGCGTTAACCAGAGAAGATTTGCGGGCGATGGCAGATGCCGTCTCAGCGAGCGGTTCGGATGCCTTCATCGTGAGTGATGAAATTTATCGCGAACTCTATTACACGCCGGAACGCCCGGCTTCGATCTCCGAGTTCTATCCGCGGACGATTGTCGTCAGCGGACTTTCAAAGTCAATGCGGATGACCGGTTGGCGGATCGGTTGGTTGGCGGGCGAGGAACCCGCACTGCGCGCCGCCTTGGTGCTGCACGGCTATATTGTGACCTGCGCGTCGAGCATCTCGCAGAAGGCGGCGTTGGCGGCCTGGACCGATGAAGCGGACGTCGCGCGGGCAGAGATGCGCGCGATCTTTCATCGCCGGCGCGATCATCTGCTCGGGCTGCTGCGTAACGAACTCGGCTTATCGTGTGTGACGCCGGAGGGGGCGTTCTACACGATGGTTGATGTCAGTCGTTATGGTGATGCGCTCCGCGTGGCGGAAGCGGGGCTCGAGCAAGGAGTAGTTACGATTCCGGCATCGGCGTTTGGCAGCGAAGGCGACGGGTTTCTCCGCATTTCGTATTGCGCGGATGAGGATAAATTATCGGAAGGTGTGCGGCGCTTGGGCGCGGCGTTGAAGTCGCTGGCGTAAACTAGTGGTGGCACAGACTTCAGTCTGTGATTCCACCTGTCACCCTTATTTTGAAAAGGAAACACAGACTGAAGTCTGTGCCACTGACTGAGTCAATTCAATGAATAGCAAACTACGCGTGGGTATCTTGGGCGCCACTGGTGTGGTGGGTCAGCGCTTCATTCAACTGTTGGAACATCATCCTCAGTTTGAAGTTTCGGCGCTGGCCGCCTCTGATCGGTCGCAGGGCAAGA